>JBKJXM010000246.1:0-10474 GCA_046716305.1 Candidatus Eiseniibacteriota bacterium | reverse complement strand
GGTTCGACCGGAGCGCGCGCGCCCGGCTCGCGTGCCGCTCCAGCGCGACGACATAGCCGCCCGGCAGCACGGCCTCGACGAGCTGCGACGCCTTCCCGCCCGGCGCGGCCGCGGCGTCCAGGGCCGCGTTCCCCGGCCGTGGGTCGAGCAGCGCGACCACCACCGCCTCCGCTTCGTCCTGCAGCGAAAGCGCTCCCTCGCGGAACAGGGGCGAGCGAGCCGCGACGAACCCCTCCCCCACGAGCAGCACCGGCCCGCCGTTGGGTCCGGGCGTGACCGTCAGCCCTTCGGCCCGGAGCGACTGGGCCAGCGATTCGATCGAGCCGCGCCGGCCATTCCCGCGCACCGAGACGCGCGGCTCCACGTTGTCGGCCGCGAGCAGAAGGGTCGTCTCCTCGAGGCCGTAGCGCTTGAGCCATCGTTCCACGAGCCACCTCGGATGGGAGTGCGCGGCCGCGAGGTGACCGGCGGGATCGGCCGCGGCGTCCGGCAAGGGCGCGCGCTCGCCGCCGGCCAGGCGCCGGAGCAGCGCATTCACGAGCCCCGCCGTGCCGGGGTGGCCGTATTTCTTCGCGAGCTTCACGCTCTCGTCCACCGCCGCGGGCGCGGGCACGCGCGTCATCACGAGGATCTGGAGCGCTCCGAGGCGCAGGATCTGGCGGATCCAGAGCGGCAGCCCCTCCCAGCGCTCGCCCGCGAACGCAGCGAGATGATGGTCGAGGAACGCCCGATGGCGGAGCGTGCCCTGCACCAGCGCCGTGACCAGGGCGGCGTCGCGCGGCGAGAGCCGCGATTCCCGGAGGCGCGACTCCAGGAGGCGGTCGGAGTAGGCGCGGCGGCTCTCGGTCGCGGTGAGGATCTGGAGCGCCACCTCCCGCGCGCCCGCGGGGCGGCGCTCCCTCTGCTGCGCTCGCCGCGTCATGGGATCGCGTCCCCGAGAACGAGGCGGCTGCCGGCGCGCAGGCGGCGCCCGTTCGCGTACTCCGCGCCGTCCATGGCGCGCCGCCCCGCCGGCTTCACGCGCTTCAACCATAGCGACCCCGCGGGGAGCGCGATCTCGACACCGCGCCCGCGATGGACGGAGAGGACCGTGCCCGGCGGCTCTTCGCGGGGAGCGCTCGAGCCGACGGCCGCTTCGAGCACCAGGAGCCGGTCCGGCGCGGGGACATCGAGAGCGCCAGGCGCCCCCGGCGCCGCGTGAGCCTCGAGCAGGAAATACGCGCCCGGCTCGGGAGCGAAGGCGCGCACGCGGCGGACCAGGGCTTCCGGCGGCTCCTCGGGCCGAAGCCGCGCGTCGGCCGCGCCCAGCTTCCGGGTCACCGTCGCGCGCGCGGCATCCTGCTCCGCGCGGACCATCTCCCCGCGCTCGATCCGGTCGATCGTCTCGGAGAGGCACGCGGCGCCCAGCTCGGCGAGGCGAGCCCCAAGCGCGCCCGCGTCCTCGTCGTCCGCGATCGGCACAGCGCGCGACAGGAACACGGGGCCCTCGTCGAGCCCCTCGGTCATCCACATGGTGGAGACTCCGGTCTCGCGGTCCCCCTCGAGGATCTCGGCCTGGATCGGAGCGGCGCCGCGGTGCCGCGGCAAGAGGGAGAAGTGGACGTTGAGGGCGCCCAGCCGGGGCACCGCGAGAAGGGCTCGCGGCAGAATCTGGCCGTACGCCGTGAGCACGATGAGATCGGGCGCGAGCGCTTTGATCCGCTCGATCTCGGCGGGCGCGCCGGCGCGAACGGGGGTGCCCACCTCCAGACCCAGGGAGGCCGCTGCTTCCTTGACGGGCGAGGGTCCGGTCGCGAGGCCGCGCCCCTTCGGGCGGTCGGGGCGGGTCACAACGAGGAGCGGCGCGCGACCGTCCTGGACGAGTCGGCGGAGAGGCGGCACCGCCAGAGCGGGGGTGCCGTAATAGACGAGGCGCATGTCAGGCCGGGACCCTGCAGTCAGAGCGAAGAGGCGGAGCCCTCGGCGCCCTGGGCGACCGCGGAGGCCGGCGCCTTGAACCGCTTCAAGCGCGCTTCGAGAAGCTTCCGCTTGATGGGACTCAGGCGGTCGATGAAGAGAATGCCGTCGAGATGATCCAGCTCGTGCTGGATCGCGCGCGCCAGAAGCCCTTCGGCCGTCAGCGTGAACGGCTGGCCGTTTTCGTCCCGCGCCTCCACTTCGACCAGCGCCCAGCGTTTCACGTCGTCGCGGTAGCCCGGAATGCTGAGGCACCCCTCCTCCGCGGAGAGAGTCCCCTCGCGGCGGATGATGACCGGGTTCACGAACGCGAGCCGGGTCCGGACCTCGTCCTCGTCCTCCACGTCCACCACGAACACCCGCGAGGACTCCCCCACCTGGGGCGCGGCCAGCCCGACCCCCTTCTCGCGATACATCACGTCGAAGAGGTCGGCGACCAGGGACGAAAGGGCCGGGTCGAACGTCGCCACGGGAGCGGCCTTCGTGCGAAGGACCGGATCGCCGTAGTAGCGGAGGGAGCGCGGCATGTCAGCCGCTCCGCTCCACAACCTGGACGATGGCCGCCTTCGAGAACTCCATCTTCACGTCGTCCGCCACCTTGAGCACCACCACGTCGTCCTTCGCTCCCTTGCCGATCACGGTGCCGTAGAGTCCGCCCGACGTGAGTACCCGATCCCCTTTCTTGATCGAGGAGAGCATCGCCTCGGTCTCCTTCTGCTTCCTCTGCTGGGGGCGGATGATCAGGAAGTAGAAGATGCCGACCGTGATCGCCAGAATCGAGACCATGTGCAGCATCTGGTCGGCCTGGGTCGGCGCGCCGGGGGGCGCGGCGGCCTGCGCAAAAGCGACGTCCAGCATGAATTCTCCTCTGCCTTACCGGGGGGAGTCCGCGCCGGGATCATCCCGGTAGCGGCGCCGAAACTGGTGACCGAACGCATCGAAGGCGCCGCGATCGATCGCCTCGCGCGCCTCGGTCATCAGTGTCTGGTAAAACGTCACGTTGTGCAAGGTCAGCATTCGGTGCGCCAGGATCTCTCCCGCCTGGTGCAGGTGGCGCAAGTAGGCACGGGTGAATCGCGCGCACGCCTCGCACGAGCAGCGCCGATCCAGCGGCAGGGTGGAGCGCGTGTGCTCGGCATTTCGGATGTTGAGCGGGCCGGCCGACGTGAAAACCATCCCGTTCCGCGCGTTCCGCGTGGGGAGCACGCAGTCGAACAGGTCGACGCCCTGCGCGATCCCGTCCAGGAGATCCTCGGGTGTGCCCATTCCCATGAGGTAGCGAGGCCGGTCCACCGGGAGTGCCTCGTTCGCGGCTCGCGCGGCCGCCCACGTCTCCGCCTTCTCCTCCCCCAGCGAGAGCCCCCCCAGCGCGAAGCCGTCGCACGGAAGCTTCGCCGTGCGCTCCGCCATCTCCGAGCGGAGCGCCGGGTCGCCGCCTCCCTGCACGATGGCGAAGCGGAGCTGCGGGAGCCCCGAGGGAGTCGTCAGACCCTCGGCCCGGGCGAGCGAGCGCTCAGTCCATCGGATCGTGCGCTCGGCCGCCTCGCGCACCTGCTCCTCCGGCGCGGGGAGCTGTACTGCGTGGTCCAGGGTCATCGCGATGTCGGGGCCCAGGTCGGCCTGGATCTCCATCGCGCGCTCGGGAGAGAGGAACTCAGCGCGTCCGTCGAGATGCGAGCGGAACGAGACCCCCTCCTCCGTCATCCCGACGCGGTCCTTGAGGCTGACGACCTGGTAGCCGCCGCTGTCGGTGAGGATCGGCCCGTCCCAGCCCATGAACGCGTGGAGGCCGCCCTGCTCGCGGACCAGGTCGGCGCCCGGGCGGAGCATCAGGTGATAGGTGTTCGCGAGGAGGATCTGCGTGCCCGCCGCGCGGATCTCGGCGGGGGAAAGCCCCTTGACGCTCCCCGAGGTCCCCACCGGCATGAAGGCCGGCGTTCGCACCACGCCGTGCGCGGTCTCGAGGAGCCCGGCGCGCGGGGTCGCGGCGGCGCCCGCCAAGAGCCGGAAGGGATTGGTTTTCGGTGCGCTGGTGCCGGCGGGCTCAGCCGTCGTGACCCCCAAGGGACTCGATCCGATATTCTTTGAGCTTCGTGCGGAGCGTCTGCCGCGAGATCCCCAGCGCCTCGGCGGCGCGCGTCTTGTTCCCGCCCGCCTTGGCCAGCGCCATCTCGATCGCGATCTGCTCGGCCTTGGCCAGGGTCAGGTCGCCGGCGTCGGCATGGAGGCGCGTCTCGAGCACCTTGGGCGCGGAGCCGCCCGCGCTCACGATCTCGATCGGGAGATGCTCGGGCAGGATCCACTCCTCGCTCTCGAGCAGGATGACCCGCTCGAGCACGTTCTTCAGCTCTCGCACGTTCCCCGGCCAGCGGTACGCGAGCAACAGCTCCAGCGCCTCGTCGTTCGGCCCCGTGACGTTCTTCCCCAGCTCGCGGTTGAAATGCGCGACGAAGTGGTCGATCAGGGGCGGGACGTCCTCGACGCGATCCCGCAGCGGCGGGACGGGGATGCGGATCACGTCCAGGCGGAAGAAGAGGTCCTCGCGGAACTTCCCCTGGTCGACGAGGGCGCGAAGGTCTCGGTTCGTGGCCGCCACAATGCGCAGGTCCACCGAGATGTCATTCTCCCCCATGACGCGGCGGAATCGCTTCTGCTCCAGCGCGCGGAGGAGCCGCGACTGGAGGTTCACGTTCATCTCCCCGATCTCGTCCAGGAAGAGCGTGCCGCCGTTCGCCATCTCCATGACGCCCCGCTTCATCCGCTTCGCGTCGGTGAAGGCGCCCTTCTCGTAACCGAAGAGCTCCGCTTCGAGCAGATTTTCGGGGAAGGCGCTGCAGTTCACCTCCACGAACGGACCGTCTCGCCGCGTGCCCAGGTCGTGGATCTCGCGCGCCAGAAGCTCCTTTCCCACGCCGGTCTCGCCCGTGAGGAGAATCGTGCTGCTCCCCGTCTGCGCGATCTTCCGCATGGTCTCGAAGATCTTGGTCATGCGGGAGCTTCCGCCCACGATCGCCGTGGAGCCGGAACGGCGCCGCTCCGCCTGGCGGAGGCGGGTCACCTCGCCGGTCGCGCGGGACAGCATGAGCGCGTTCGACAGCACCAGCTTGATGTGGTCCAGCTCGAACGGCTTCCCGATGTAGTCGAAGCAGCCGGCGCGCGCCGCCTCGACCGCGTTCTCGAACTTGCCGTACGCGGTCATGACGACGATCTGAAGCTCCGGCCGCTTCGCCTTCATCTTCTTCAGCAGATCCAGGCCGCTTGCGTCCGGGAGCTTCTGGTCGAGCAGGACGAGCTGGAAATCCCCGCGCTCGAGCAGGTCAAGGGCCGAGGCGCCGTCCGCCGCGGTCTCCACCCGGTAGCCGTCCTCCGAGAGGCTCTCTTGAAGCGTGAAGCGGAGCGTGCGCTCGTCGTCCACCACCAGCACGCCTGCGGTCTGCTTAACGACGGTCGCTGCGTCGGTCTCCATGTCGTTTCTCCACGGGAAGGTCGATCGTGACGGAGGTACCCTGGCCGACGGTGCTCTCGATGCCGATCGAGCCGCCATGCTCGCGGACGATGCTCTGGCAGATCGAGAGGCCCAGTCCGCTCCCCTGGGCGCGGGTCGTGAAGAAAGGATCGAAAACCCGGGCGAGCGCGGCGGCGGGAATGCCCGGCCCGTTGTCCTTGATGGTGACCTCGAGCACGTCCTGCTCGGGGGAGGCCTTGCGCGAGGATTCCAGGCGGTCGGTGGCGCGCCGGCCCAGGGCGCTCCGCTCGTGCAGGCGCTTCCGCGTCGCGCGCGCCGAGATGCGGATCTCCCCGCCGCGGTCGAGCGCTTGGATCGCGTTCATCAGCACGTTCAAGAGCACCTGGAGGATCTGATCGTCGTCCACGTAGATTTCGGGCACGCGCTCGGCCCGGTCCACGTCCAGCTTCACCTCCTGCCGCACGGCCAGCTCGCGCACCAAGGTGATCGCCTTGTCGAGCGCGGGAATCAGCGACTGGCGCGTCAGACGTGGCGAGGCGGGGCGCGCGAACTGGAGCAGACTCTCCACGATGCGATCCAGCCGGGCCACTTCCTCGAGAATCAGGTCGGCGAAGGAGGTCCGCGGGTCGCCGCTCGGCAGGCGGCGTTTCAAGATTTGCGCGGAGGTGCCGATGCCGGTGAGTGGATTTCGGATCTCGTGGGCCACGCCGGCCGCCAGGGCGCCCAGGGAGGCCAGCCGGTCGCGGCGCCTCCACTGCTCCTCGCGCGCCTTCTCACCGCGCAGGTCGACGAAGAGCGCCACGGTGCCGCCCAGCTTCCCCGAATCCGACTCCAGCGGGAGCAGGCGAAGCGAGATCGGGAGCGCGTCGCCGCTCCGCGTGGCCACTTCCACCTCACGGGCCTCCTCCGGAACGGCACAGGCGCCCGGCAGAACGTGCCCGTCGCCTCGCGGCGCGCGGAAGAAGCGCGCGGCCGGCTCGCGGAGCATCTCCTTGGCGTCGTAGCCGAGAAGGCGGGCGGCGGTGTCGTTCACGGAGAGGATCCGCCCTTCGCGATCGACCGCCAGCACACCGAACGGGGCGTAGAGGTACAGACTTTCGGCGACGTGGGGATCGGTGCGGACGCGGGCCGGCTCCGCCGGCGACAGGTCGGTCGCGGGGCGCGGTCTCACAAGGCGGCTTTCGAGGAGCCGAATGGCGTCATCCCTGAGCCAATCTCCGCTTGTGTCTGACGGTTAGGGGGGCGGCTACATCTTTACCAGCGCCCGTGAGCGGGGGTCAAGCGGATTCGGGTGGCGCCCTACCTGGAGGCGTGGCGCCCTATCTGGAGGTTGACGCCCTATCTGGAGGCGTGACGCCTATCTGGGGGCGACGAGGGTCTTTCGGGCAGCGCGATGGAGGATGAGGGTCGCCAGGGTGCGGCGCACTTCCGGACGATCGTAGTAGTGCTGGCTGACGCGCCGCCGGGCCCGTTCGACCGAAGCACCCTTCGAATCGTCCGCATCCAGCAACGAGGACCTCGAAACGCGGCGCTTAGTTGACGTTTGATGCACGGGTGCGGTCCCTCCGCAGAGCTGCGAGCGCTTCCACCCACGAATCCTTGAGCATCAACAGCATCTCGAAGGCGTCGTCGAATTCCCCATGCTCCAGCTGGACCAGACAGGCGTCGAAGTGGGCCAGGACACGCCCGCCGGCTCCGCGGCCCCCCGCGTCGAGGCACCGCATCAGCTCGAGCACCGACTGTTCTGCTACCGGCCGGTTCCCTTCGCCCACGTAGCGGAGGGCGCACTCGAAAAGTGCGGTGACCTCCTCGCCGCGCGCGATCCACTCCCCGCCGACTCCGGAATCCGCCGCTCTGCGGCGGCGGGGCCGCCTGGAGTGGCTTCTTGGCTCCGCCTCACGAGGTTCCTTCCCCATTCGCCTCTCCAATCCCTTCCCCGGCGCGCGGAGCGCCCTCCGGGGGGGCAGCGGGTGCGGCTTTGACGGCGGGTCCGGCCGTCGCCGCGGGCGCTCCTGCCTTGTCGTCCGTCGGGCTGGTTACGCCCGCGGCGGTGGCGGCAGGTCCCGAAGCGGCCTGGGCCTGATTGCGACGGTTTTCCTGCTGGATCCGCTCGTAGATTTCCTCGCGGTGCACCTTGACGCTCGCGGGAGCGTCGATGCCCAGCTTGACGTGGTTCCCCTTCACTTCCACGATCGTGATCTTGACGTCATCACCGATCCGGATGTTCTCACCGAGTTTTCGCGTCAAGAGGAGCATCGTGCCCTCGCACCTCCGGCTCCCTGCCGGACGGAATCCGTCCGCGGCAACGGGCGCGTCGTGCACCCGTCCGCTCACTGCTCGATGTTCTGATCGGCAGCGGGCGCGAGCATCTGAAGCCGGAATCCAGGCGATGAACCGCGCGTATCCCGAGCAACGGCCCGAGGTTCGATGCAGCCAGCGGGCTCCGTCGCAGGCAGCGGATTCCGCCGGCTTGGGGGCGGCAGGGTGGACTGGTACCATGGCGCGCATGAGCGGAAACGGCATGCGTTGGGTGGCACGTCGGGTCTCGGCCCTCGCGGGCCTCTGCGCGATCGCGGCGGGCTGCGGCTCGGATCGGGTCCAGACGCCCGCGGGGAGCGCCGTGGTGTGGACGCGCGTCACCAACGCCTCGGACGTGGCGGACCCTGCCTTTCCCGACTGGCGCGCCGGCCGGATCCTCTTCTCCTACTCGGCCGCCGGCACGCGGCGCCTCGCGTTCGTGCGGGCGGACGGCACCGGCCTCTCCTATCTCCCGGTGCCCTCCGGCCGCGATTCCTCCGCGCGCTGGCTCACGGACACGATCCTGGTCGAGTCGTCCGATCGCTCCGGATCATTCGACCTGTGGATCCGGGACACGACCGGCACGTCCACGCTCCGCGCTCTGACCGTATTCCCGGGGGACGAGCTGGAGCCCGCGCCCCGGCCCGGCACCCCCGGCGTCGCCTACGTGGAAGTGGCGGGCGTAAGTCGCCGGCTCGTGCTCCTCCCCGACACGGTGGCGATGCCGCCCACGCGGCTCTACTTGACCGGCGCCGGGCTCGTGGCGCGCGAGCCCGACTGGAATCCGGCCGGGACGATGATCTGCTTCAGCGCCGACAGCGCGGGCGGCTCCCGGCACATCTGGGCAATCTCGCTACCCGACTCGGTCCCAAAGCAGCTCACGACCGGTCCCTACCACGACGATTCGCCGCGAGTGAGTCCGGACGGAACGCGCATCCTGTTTGTGAGCGATCGGAGCGGCCGGAGCGGGCTCTGGACCGTGTCGCCCGCGGGAGAAGCGACTTCGCTCGCGGTCGTGACGTATGGGCCGGCCGGAGCCACCATCGCCACGCCCGCCTGGTCCCCCGACGGAGCCCGCATCGCGATCTCGTCGGACGGGCGAGGCTATCTCCGCTCGATCTGGGTGCTCTCGAATTTGCCGTAGCTGTGCGGGCGCCAGGGCGGCGCCGCCGAAACTAAACGGGCGCCAGGTCTCCGAGCTTTTTCTTGAACGCCCGCGCGAATTCGCGAAGCGAGCGCTCGCGAGCGGCGGTGTCGGGAAGCTCGAGCAACGGGGCCAGTAGCTCGGATCCGACAATGACGCCTTCCGCGAGGCCCCGGTAGCGCGAGAGGTCGCTCCCCAGCCCCATCCCAAAACCCAGCGCTCGCGGCAGCGGCGACAGCTCGCGGCAGCGGCCGAGGAGACCTGCCACCGCCGGGTCGACACTTCCGATACCGGTCACTCCCAGGCGCGCCACGACGTAGAGGTATCCGCGGGCGCGCGCCGCGATCCGCGGGAGCCGCGCGGCGGCCGAGGTCGGCGTGGCGAGGGTGATCGTGTCGAGCCCGGCCTCGGCGATCGTCCGCCACGTCTCGGGGTCCTCCTCCGGCGGGAGGTCCACCAGGATGACTCCGTCCACGCCGGACGCGCGCGCCGCGGCCGCGAAGGTCGCCACGCCGTAGCGAAGGATGGGATTCAGGTACGACATGAGGACGATCGGCGTGTCCCGCTTGGCGCGAAGGGTGGCCGCCTGGCGCAGTACCGCGGCCAGGGTCGCGCCTGACGAGAGCGCGATCTGCGTGGTCCGCTGGATCACGGGTCCGTCCGCGACGGGATCGGAGAACGGGACTCCCAGCTCGAGGATGTCGGCGCCCTCTTCGAGGAGCGCGAGCGCGAGCCGGTCCGATTCCTCGGCGCTGGGAAATCCGGAGGTGAGATACGGGATGAAGGCGCCGCGGCGCTCGCGCCGGGCGGCCTCGAACGCGCGCCCGGTTCCGGCGGGCACGGTCAGCCGTTCAGCGCGGCGGCGCGCCGATAGGCCTCGCGCGCCAGGACGGGAAGTTCCTTCTTGTCGTAGGCGACGCCGAGCAGGTGATGCGGGCGCGGGTCGTCGGGGGAGAGTCGCGCGGCGGTCTCCAGTGAGAGGATGGCCTGATCCACCGCGTCCTGCCGGTTGTACGCCACGCCGAGCTGGTAGTGGAGGCGGGAGTCCTCGGGGTGCTGCTCCACCGCCTGCCGGAGCGAAGCGACCGCGCGCGCGTACTTGCCGACGCGGATGTGGAGGAGCGCGAGCGCGTACAGGCTCTCGACGTTGGTGGGATCAAGGCGGACCGAAGACTCGAGCACTCCCTCGGCCTGCTCCAGCTCCTGATCGGCGAGGAGCGCCCAGCCGAGGTTGAAGTGGGCTTCGCTCGAATCGGGCGCGAGCGTCACCGCGCGCCGGAAGGAGGCGATCGCTTCGGCGCGCATCCCCCCCTCGTGGTAGAGGACGCCCAAGTTGGAGTGGGCCTCGGCGCAGGAGGGATCCGCCTGCACCGCGCGCTCCAGGGCCTGAACGGCGCCCCGGCGATCGCCGAGGTCGGCCCGCACCAAGCCCAGATTCACCCACGCGCGCACGCGCGCCCCGTCGAGGCGGACCGTCTCCTCGTAGGCGGCGCGCGCCGCGTCCCATTGCCCCTGGCGCGCCGAGTGGAGTCCCTTCCTGTACCACGCCTCCGGGTCGGTGGGTCCGTACTCGATCGCCTGGCGGAAGACCAGGTCGGCCTCCTCGAACG
>JBKJXM010000245.1:0-3357 GCA_046716305.1 Candidatus Eiseniibacteriota bacterium | reverse complement strand
TATTTTAAGCCCCCGGGGCGGGTGTCTTGGTTGTGGTCTATCTTGAGGACCCGTCGGCGGACTTTCTCCCCTTCTTCGTGGTCCTGAAGCGACTCCTCGTAGAGCTGGAGCCACTGGCCCATGGCGTCGGCCGACTCGGCCCCACCTTCTCCGTCGGGCTCGGCGACCCCGACCGAGGTGAACAGCGCGTCGTCGTCGTCCTGATGGATCAGCCGTGTCGTGGTGCGCCGCTTGCGCGGCTTTTCGGCCTCGATCTCATCCGCGCCTTCGTCCTTCACTTCCAGCTCTTCTTCGTGACGTCGAACCATGCGGTTTCTGTTTCCCCCTGTTTCTATGAATTTCGGCCCGAAGGCCGGTACTGCCGTCGTTGGGTGCTACGCGGACGCGGCTTCCGTCTCGATGTCGGTGAGCCGCGCCACTACTTCGGCGATCACTTCGTCGGGCGTGGACGCCCCCGCCGAGACGCCGACCCGCCGGATGCCCCGGAACCACGCCTCGTCCACTTCATCGGCCGACTCGACCTGCAGCACACGCGGATTCACGCGGCGGCAGACCTCGGCGAGCTGGGCCGTGTTGGCGCTCTGCCGTCCACCGATGATCACCATCGCCTCCACCGTCGGGGCCAGCTCGACCGCGGTCTTCTGCATCGAGGTGGTCGCGCCGCAGAGCGTGTTGAACACGCGCACTTCCTTGCCGCGCTTCAAGAGCGCCCCCACGATCTCCTGCACGTGGCCGATGGAGTGGGTCGTCTGGAAGACCACGCCCATCCGCGGGATGAACTTGAGCTTCTCCGCCTCGGCGACCGAGTCCAGGACGATGGCCTTCCCCTCGGTGTGCGCCACGACCCCGATGACCTCGGGGTGGTGCGCGTCGCCGATGACCACGACCTTGTAGTTCTCCGCGATCAGCTTGGCGGCGTACTGCTGCGCCTTGGTCACGAAGGGACAGGTCGTGTCCACCACGTTCAGGCTCCGCTGCATCGCCTCGAGCTTCACCTCCGGGCCGACCCCGTGCGAGCGGATCACCACGGTCGAGTCGCTCGGAAGCTCACCAAGATCGCAGACCACGTCCAGCCCGCGCCGCTGGAAGAGGCTCACCACTTGCGGATTGTGGATGAGCTGTCCCAGCGATTTCACGGGCCCCGGCGCCTGATCCAGAGTGTCGGTCGCCATTTTTATGGCGCGCTTCACCCCGAAGCAGAAGCCTGCGTTGTCGGCGACGATCACTTCCATTACGTCTCCCCCGGTTGTCTTAGCGGCCAGACGACGCCGGTCACCCCGGCAGCGCCGCGATCGCTTCCATCACGCGGAGCGCAAACGAATGCATCTCGGCCCGGTCGGGCTCGGAGCGGATCGGCGGGACGATCGGCGTCCCGATCACAATCCGAACGAGCGTCTGCCGCCGAAGCGAGCGACGAATTTGATTCGACCCGGAAATCCGGACGGGAAGCACCGGGGTCCTGGTCACGGTCGCGAGGCGGCCGATCCCGGCCCGGGGCGGCATGAGGGCCCCGCTCTTGTTCCGGGTCCCCTCCGGAAAAATGAGTACCGCTCCTCCGTCATTCAGCACTTCTTCGGCTCCGAGCAAACCCGACCGCGCGCGGAGCCCTCTCTGAATGGGGATCGAATTATAACCTCGGAGCATCGCCCCAAACACCCTATTTTCGAACAGTTCCGCCTTGGCCACGAAGTGCAGGACCCGGGGAAAATTGGACCCGACCAAGGGCGGATCCCAGAACGAGATGTGGTTGCAGGCGGCGATCAGGGGGCCGCTCCGCGGCACATGATCGAGGCCTTCAATGCGAAACTTGAGGAAAGTGCGCGAAAAGGCTTTCACAAAACGGCTTCCGAACCAATAAAAGGGGGTCGTCGGGCCGGGCCCGCGGCGCCCCAGCTCCGCCCACCGGGAGACTAGATTCACCTGCTCGTCCAGCCCGAGATCGGACGTATCCAGCGGTATGGCGTCCGGCGCCACGAGCATGGGACTTTCGGCCCGTTCCCGGTCCCGCCGGTCCCGTTCCCGAATCATCGCCTCGATCGCCCCCGGATCGGCAGGCTCCCCCCGGGCGGTCAACTCTTGCTGGCGGCGGAGGGCACGTACCTCCACCGAGGCCGAGAGGAACACTTTGAGGTCCGCCTTCGGGAAGACGACCGTCCCGATGTCGCGCCCCTCCATGACCACGCCCGGCGGGCGCGCCAGGGAGCGCTGGATGGCGACCAGCCGGCGCCGCACGCCGGGATAGACGGCCACCCGCGACGCCGCCTCCCCGGCCTCGGCGGTCCGGATCTCCGCCTCGACCAGCCGCCCGTCGCAGAGGATCCCCTCCTCCCCCGCTTCGAACCGGGCGCCCTCGATGGCGCGGAGTACGTCCCCCTCCTGGTCGAGATTCGCGCCCCGCTCCCGCGCGAGCCACGCGGCCGCACGGTACATGGCCCCCGAGTCGACATGCTTCAGCCCCAGCCGGGCCGCCACGCCGCGGGCGGTCGCGCTCTTCCCGGCCCCGGCCGGCCCGTCGATCGCGAGCACGAAGGGCTTCAATGGGAAAGGCTCCGGAGCCGCGCGAGAAATCCCGGGTCGGAGACGGCCGCGGCTTCGGCGCCGTCCACGGTGACGCCCTCCTTCGCGCGCAGGCCCGCCACCAGGAACGCCATCGCGATCCGGTGATCCCCCGCCGCGTCCACGCGGCCGCCGCGGAGGGAGCCCTTTCCCTCGATCACCCAGCCGTCCTCGAGCACCCGGACGTCGGCGCCCAGGGCTTCGAGCGCGGCAGCGACCGTGGCGATCCGGTTCGATTCCTTGAGCGCCAGCTCCCGCGCCCCACGAATCTCGCTTCGGCCCCGCGCGAACGCCGCGAGCACGGCGACCAGGGGCAGCTCGTCGATCAGCCCCGGCGCTTCCTCTTCGTCCACGGTCACGGGGACGAGCGGCCCCGGACGAACCCGTACGTCCGCGACGGGCTCCTCCCCCTCGACCCGCGGCTCCAGGCGCTCGACGCGCGCTCCCATCCGCGCGAGCAGATCGAGGAACGCGGTGCGCGTGGGATTGACGCCGACGCCTCGGACGAGGACGTCCGAGCCGGGAACGAGCGCCGCGGCCGCAAGCAGGAACGCGGCGGCGGAGAGATCCCCCGGCACCCGGATATCCGCACCGTGAAGCCGCGCGGGACCCTCCACCGTGGCGCTCTTCCCCGCGCGCGCGACCGGCGCGCCGAAGAGCGGGAGCATCCGCTCGGTGTGATCGCGCGTGGCGACCGGCTCCTCCACGGTTGTCGCGCCCGACGCCTGGATCGCGGCCAGGAGGACCGCGCTCTTCACCTGGGCGCTCGCCACGCGCGACTCGACGCGGGCGCCGCGGAGC
>JBKJXM010000244.1:0-2801 GCA_046716305.1 Candidatus Eiseniibacteriota bacterium | reverse complement strand
GCCGAGGAGGCCGGCGAGGAGGCCCTGCGGGACGACGGCACCTTCTTTCTCTCGGCCCAATCATGAGCCGCAGCATCGCGCTATCGAGCGGCGCCAAGTCCGCGCGTTGGGAACACCCCATCATGATCGGCGTCGCGCTCACGGAGTTGGCCTTCCTCTCCCTGGGACTCCTGAGCGGCAGGCCCCTGTTGGGGACGGTGGCGGGACTCTCTCTCTGCTATTTCCTGGTGGCGCTTCGAAATCCCGATGCGGCGTGGGCGCTGGTCTGGCTCGCGGTTCCCTTCGACGTGGAGGCTCTTTTATCCGGGGGATCGGCCATCACGCTCCCCACCGAGCCAATGATCATTCTCGCGCTTCTGGCCTGGCTCTCGCGAAGTCTTCTCGGTGGGAAGTGGACTCTGCGCGCCTCGCCCCTCCACATTCCGCTGCTGGCTGTGTCCGCGTTCGTGCTCCTTTCGGCAACATGGAGCGTTCAACCGATAGCCACACTCAAATCCTGGGCGATGATGGGTGGGTACGCGGCGTTCGGATACCTCTACTTCTTCCAGACACGTTGCGACAGACGGCGGCGCGAGCGATGGCTGATGCTCGTGGCGGTGACGGGGACCGTCTGGGGACTCTTCGGGATCGTGAGGGTTCTCACGCTCGGCGGTGCGGGGCTCGAAGCAACCGTTGCCTCGACCTACGCCTACGGGGCGTTCCGCCCGTTCTTCAGCGAGCACGGGACTTACGGCGCGTACTTGAGCATGCTCCTGCCCGCCACTCTTCTCGCGGCGATGGAACGAACCGGAGGGAAACGCCTTTTCTATGTAATCTCGACGCTCTGCATCGGCGCGGGTATTGTGCTCGCCTTCGCCCGTGCCGCCTGGCTCGCAGTTGTGGTCGTTGTTGCCGTGACTGCCTTTCTGTGGACGCGGCGTCAAAGGAAACCGGGAAAAGTGGCCCTGCCGCTCGCCATCTGCCTTGCCGTCGTGCTTCTCGTCGGCGCGATCGGCGTGGGGAGGCAGGTCGGCCAGCATGCGGCATCCGTCGTTTCGGAGCGGAACGTGTCCAACCTCGAGCGGCTCAACCGCTGGTACACCGCCGTCTCGATTGTGCGGGAACGTCCTTTGATCGGCGTGGGGTACAGCTGCTACCTGGACGCATATCGCGATTACAGAGCCAAAACCTACGTCACAGATCAGACCTACATTCGCATGGGAGTGCATAGTGAGCCGCTGAAGCTTCTCTGCGAGCTGGGAGTGGTGGGGTTCTTCGTTGTGGTCTGGTTCCTCGCAGCCGTCGTGAAGCACGCGCTCCAGTGCTTCCGGAGGCTCCCCGATCCCGGCGACCGCATGCTGGCGTTGGCGGCGCTGGCCGGAGTGGGCACGTACTTCATCAACGGTCTTTTCAACGCTTACCTCGTCGAGAGCAAGGTCACCGTCCCCTTCTGGATGGGGATCGGCGTCATCGCGGCACTCGGCAGGCGACTGACGTCACCGGAGAGCCCTCCATGAGTTCGCCTCCCCGGCCGATCCGCGTCCTGGCGGTCGATCACACGGCGGGGGTCGAGTCGTTCCGTCGAAAGTTTTCCGCGCTCGCGGCACACCCTGAAATCGAGTTGACGGTGCTCGGACCCGATCGGTGGATCGAGAACTATCGCTCGGTGCGGCTGCCCGCACGCAGCGGCGACGCCGGCGGCTATCGACTTCGAACCGGATCGGTGATCTGGCCCGGGTACGAAAACCGCAGCTTCTACGTCAGTGGACTCCTGCCCGCGATGAGCCGCGCCGATCCCGAGATCCTCCATCTGTGGGAGGAACCCTTCAGCCTGATGGCGCTTCAGGCACTCGTGGCGCGCCGCTGGGTCGCCCCTCACGCCAAGGCGCTCTTCTTTTCCTCGGACAATCTCTCTCGCGACTTCAGGTATCCGTATCGCCCATCGATCGCCTACGCGACGATCGAGCGGTGGGTTCATGGGCAGTGCGAGGCGGGGACCGCCGTGACCGAGGAGGTGCGCGACGTCCTGCGTGCGAAAGGGTTCACGCGTCCCATCGACGTCGTACCGCACGGGCTTGATCTCGAGACGTATCCGGCACCAACGCCCGAGTCGCGCGTGACAGCTCGGGCACGCCTAGGCGCGCGAGGTGTGGTGATCGGCTATGCGGGTCGCCTCCTCGCGATGAAAGGAGTCGACGTCCTGCTGCGCGCCGTCCAGGCAGCCTTCACCCAGACGCCCGGGGTAGATGCCAGCGTGGTAATCGTGGGAGATGGCCCCGAGAAAAATCGACTCCGGGCGCTCGCGGAAACGCCTGGGCTCTCCGGCCGGGTGCTCTTCCTGCCGGCCGTGCGGCACGAAGAGATGCCTGCGCTTCTCGGCGGCTTCGATGTGACGGTGATGCCGTCGATCAGCACGCCCGCCTTGACCGAGCAGTTCGGGCGCGTCGCCGTCGAGGGAATGGCGTCGGGATCGGCGGTTGTGGTCTCGAGCAGCGGCGGACTTCCGTCCGTGGTTGGGCAGGCCGGGGTCGTGTCGCCCGAGGGAGACGCCGCGGCTCTGGCGGGCGTGCTCGCGAGGCTGATGGGCTCGCCGGCGGAACGGGCGGCCCTTGGGGAACGCGGGCGTGCCCGCGTGCGGGAGCATTTCACCTGGAGCGTCATCGCGGCGTCCCTCGTGTCGCGCTACCAAGCGCTTCTAGGCCGAGATCCTTCATTGGCTCCCTAGACCCTTGCCGACCCGCGGAAGAGCGAGACAAGCAGGATCGGGGGCACCAGGAGCACCGCCGGGAGCTTTCGCGGATCGAAGCGCCATTTGGCCCAGA
>JBKJXM010000243.1:0-6632 GCA_046716305.1 Candidatus Eiseniibacteriota bacterium | reverse complement strand
GGCGGAAATTCATCGGCGGGCGCGGCGGCTACGACGCGTAGTCGTAAAACCCCCGTCCCGTCTTTCGCCCCAGGTGCCCGGCGGCGACCATCGTGCGGAGGAGCGGGCACGCGCGGTACTTGCTGTCGCCGAAGCCGCGGTGGAGTACTTCCATGATGTCCAGGCAGACGTCGATCCCGATCAGGTCGGCCAGGGCGAGCGGCCCCATCGGGTGATTCATGCCCAGCTTCATCACCGTGTCGATCGCCTCGCGGTCCGCCACGCCTTCCATCAGCGCGAAGGCCGCCTCGTTGATCATCGGAAGGAGCACGCGGTTGGAGACGAAGCCGGGGCGGTCCGCGACCACGACCGGCGTCTTCCCCAAAGCGCGCGACAGCTCCACGGTCTCGGCGACGGTGGCCTCGCTGGTTTCCAGCCCGCGCACCACCTCGACCAGCGGCATCAAGGGCACCGGATTCATGAAGTGCATGCCGATGAAGCGCGCGGGGCGGCCGGTGCCGGCCGCCAGCTCGGTGATGGAGATGGACGACGTGTTGGTGGCGAGGATCGCGCCCGGCGGGATCAGCCCGTCCAGCATCTTGAAGACCTCGCGCTTGATCTCGATCTTCTCGGGGACGGCCTCGATCGCGATCGCGCAGTCGGCGAGAGGGAACGACTTGGGATCGGTCGCGATCCGAGCCAGCGTTTCGTCGCGGGCGCCAGCCTCGATCTTCCCCTTCTCCATCAGCTTTGCCAGGCTCTTCCCGATCGCGCCCAGGCCGCGCTGGAGCGCGGCCGCATCGGCTTCGATCAACAGCACGCGCCGGCCCGAGGCCGCGAAGGCCTGGGCGATGCCGTTCCCCATGGTGCCGGCCCCGACCACGACCACGGGTCTCGCCGCCGCCGTGGGACCACGTGAGGCCGCGGCCCCGGCCGCCCCCGCTGCCGGAGAGGCCGGCGACGCGGGCGAAGCCGTCATACGGCCTCCACGCTCAGCGCCACCGCGTTTCCGCCGCCCAGGCACAGGGTCGCGAGGCCCGTCTTCGCCTTCCTGTCTCGCATGGCGTAGAGGAGCGTGGTCAGGATGCGTGTGCCCGAGGCTCCGATCGGATGCCCCAGCGCCACGGCGCCGCCGCGCACGTTGAGCCGCGCGAGATCCCAATTCAGCTCGCGCGCGTCCACGATCGCCTGCGCCGCGAACGCCTCGTTCGCTTCGATCAGGTCCCACTCGTTCGTCTTCCGTCCCAGCTTCTCGGCCAGCTTCCGCACCGCGATGACCGGCGCGTAGAAGATCATCTCCGGCGCGACGCCGCCCGTGGCGTAGCCGTTGATGCGCGCCATCGGCTTCGCACCCGTGCGCTTCACGGCTGCCTCGGACATGACCACGACCGCCGAAGCGCCGTCGTTCAGCCCGGGCGCGTTCCCTGCCGTCACCGATCCATCCTTGTCGAACGCGGGACGGAGCTTGCCGAGCGTCTCCATCGACGAGTCGGGGCGCGGGCGCTCGTCCAGGCAGAAGCACTTGGGCTCCCCCTTCTTCTGGGGAATCATCACGGGCACGATCTCGTCCTTGAACGCGCCTTCCTTCTGCGCGGCGACCGCCTTCTTGTGGCTGTCGACCGAGAAGCGGTCCTGGTCCTCGCGCGTCACGTTGAATTTGCGCGCGATGAACTCGGCCGAGTTCCCCATGTGGTGCCCCTTGAACGAGCACCAGAGCCCATCGTGGATCACGCCGTCCACCAATTCGCCGTTCCCCAGCCGGTAGCCCGTGCGCGCCTTGGGCAGCAGGTAGGGCACGTTGGACATGGACTCCATGCCGCCCGCCACGATCACGTCCATGTCACCCGCGCGGATGGCCTGCGCGGCCAGCATGACCGCCTTCAACCCCGAGCCGCAGACCTTGTTGATGGTGGTCGCGCCCACGGTGTCGGGAATGCCGCCGTGGATCGCGGCCTGGCGCGCGGGCGCCTGCCCGGCGCCGGCCTGCACGACGTGACCCATGAGCACTTCCTCGACCTGGTCGGGCTTGATCCCGGCGCGCTGGACGGCTTCGCGGATGACGATCGCCCCGAGCTGCGGCGCGGTCATGGACGAGAGCCCACCCAGGAACTCGCCGATGGCGGTCCGGCAGGCGCTGACGATGTAGGCATCTCTTTCGGCCACGTTGCGTTCTCCTTTCGCGGGGTCTGGCGGGATCAGCTCCCGAAGACGTGTCCCGCTTCCTTCAACAGCTCGCGTGCGATGAGCAGCTTCTGGATCTGCGAGGTGCCCTCGCCGATCTCCATGAGCTTGGCGTCGCGGAAATAGCGCTCCACCGGATGGTCGGTCATGTAGCCCGCCCCGCCGTGGATCTGGACGGCCGAGTCGGCGGCGCGCATGGCCACCGTCGAGGCCTTGAGCTTGGCCATGGCGGCGTAGCGCGTGTAGGGCGCGCCGCGGTCCTTGAGCCGCGCCGCGGCGTACACGAGGAGCCGCGCGGCCTCCAGCTCGGTGGCCATGTCAGCCAGGAGGAGCTGGATCGCCTGAAAGTCGCCGATCGCCTTTCCGAACTGGCGCCGGCTCTTCGCGTAGCTCACCGCGGAGTCCAGCGCGGCCTGCGCGATCCCCAGGGACATCGCGCCGATCGAGATGCGGCCTCCGTCCAGCGTCATCATGAACTGCTTGAAGCCGTTCCCCTCGCGCCCGTCTTGATCGAGCAGGTTTTCCTTGGGGAGCTTCACGCCGTCGAACAGAAGCTCGACGGTGTTGCTCGCCCGATGCCCCAGCTTCTTCTCGGGAGGGCCTGCCGAAAATCCCGGCGTCCCCTTCTCGATGATGAACGCCGAGATGCCGCGGGTGCCGAAACCGGCGGCCGTGACCGCGGTGAAGACCGCGGTGCCGCAGACGCCGCCGTTGGTGATGTAGATCTTCCGCCCGTTGACGGCGTAGTGATCCCCCTCCTTCACGGCGCGCGTCTTCGTCCCGCCCGCGTCCGAGCCGGCCTCGGGCTCGGTCAGGCCGAACGCGGCCAGGTTCTCGCCCGAGCAGAGCTTCGGGAGGTACTTCCGCTTCTGCGCCTCGGTGCCGAAGAGGTAGATCGGCGCCGTGCCCAGGGAGACGTGCGCCGCGAGCGTGATCCCCGTGGAGGCACACGCGCGGCTCACTTCCTCCACCGCCATCACGTACATCAGCGTTTCCGCGCCCGAGCCGCCGTACTGCTCCGGGAAGATCAGCCCGAACAGCCCCAGCTCGCGCATCTTCTTCACGTTGTCCCACGGGAACTCACCCGCCTGGTCGTAGCGGGACGCGGGCGGCGCGATCTCCTTGTCGGCGAACTCGCGGAGGGTTTCCTTCCAGTCGCGCTGCTCTTCCGTCAGCTCGTAGATATCGTCACGCCGGATCCCGGCGGCGGTCGTCGTCGTCATGGGTTCCCTCGGGCCGGTCATACCGGCATCTCGGCCACTTCGGATACGCGAAGCTCAGCCTCGGTCGCGCGAAGGATCTCGTCCACGGTGACGCCCGGCGCGCGCTCGACCAATTCCAGCCCGCGCTGCGTGACGTCGATCACGGCGAGATCGGTGATGATGCGGTTGACCACCTTGCGCCCCGTGAGCGGGAGCGCGCACTTCTTCAAGACCTTGCTCACGTCCCCCTTGGCGGTGTGGAACATGGTCACCACGACGCGCTTCGCGCCGGCGACCAGGTCCATGGCGCCTCCCATCCCCTTGACCATCTTCCCGGGGATCATCCAGTTGGCGAGGTTCCCCTCCTGGTCCACTTCCATGGCCCCCAGGATCGTGAGATCCACGTGCCCCCCGCGCACCATGGCGAAGGAGTCGGCGCTGGAGAAGAACGCCGCGCCGGGCAGGACGGTGATCGTTTCCTTGCCGGCGTTGATCAGGTCGGCGTCCTCCTGACCCACCTCGGGATAGGGCCCCACACCTAGGACGCCGTTTTCCGACTGGAGAATCACGTTCATGCCGCGCGGAATGTAGTTGGCGACCAAGGTCGGCATGCCGATGCCCAGGTTTACGTAGAACCCGTCCTTAAGCTCGAGCGCCGCCCGCCGGACGATTCGTTCTCTTTTCAATTCGCTTGGGTCCATACGTCCCCTGGAAGATGTGATCGATGAAAATCCCGGGCGTCACCACGTGGTCGGGATCGATTTCCCCCGGGGTGAGGAGCTGCTCCACCTCGGCGAGGGTCTTCCGCCCCGCGGTGGCGGCCATGGGGTTGAAGTTCCTGGCCGACATGCGATAGACGAGGTTCCCCAGATGGTCCCCGCGATGCGCGCGCACGAAGGCAAAGTCCGCCCGGATCGCCATCTCGAGCACGTACTCGCGCCCTCCGATCGCCCGCGTCTCCTTGCCCTCGGCGACCACCGTGCCCACACCCGTCGGCGTGAAGAAGCCGCCGATCCCGGCGCCGCCGGCGCGGATGCGTTCGGCCAAGGTCCCCTGCGGCACCAGCTCCACTTCCAGCTCGCCGGAGAGGAACTGCCGTTCGAACGTGGCGTTCTCGCCGACGTACGAGGAAACCATCTTTCGAATCTGGCGCGTCTGGAGGAGAAGCCCCAGCCCCCAATCGTCCACGCCCGCGTTGTTCGACACGCAGGTCAGGTCCTTCACGCCGCAATCTCGAAGCGCGACGATCAGGTTCTCGGGGATGCCGCAGAGCCCGAACCCCCCGAACACGATCGTCGCGCCGTCCTTGATCTCGGCGCGCTCGATCGCCTCGCGCGCGTCGCGGACCAGCTTGTTCATCGGAACGTTCCGGTGCGGGCCGTCTTGGGAGCGCCGTCGGCGGAGGCGCCGGCCGGGGCTCGGTTCTTCGCGACCCAGGCGCGCACGTACTCGATGATGGCACCCGTGGTGGTCCCCGGGCCGAAGAGGTCGCCCACGCCCAGCTTCCGGAGCGACTCCATGTCCTCCTTCGGGATGATCCCCCCGCCGGTCAAGAGCACGTCGTTCAGCCCCTTCTCGCGCATCAGCTCCATCACGCGCGGGAAGAGCGTCATGTGCGCCCCGCTCAGTATGGACAGAGCGACGGCGTCCACGTCTTCCTGCACCGCGGCCTGCACGATCATCTCGGGCGTCTGGTGGAGGCCCGTGTAGATCACCTCGAAGCCGGCGTCGCGCATGGCGCTCGCGACCACCTTGGCGCCGCGGTCATGCCCGTCCAGCCCCGCCTTCCCCACCAGCACTCGGATTTTGCGCGCCCCTGCCATAAGCCTCCCTCAGAAGACAGCGGGCTCGCCGTAGACGCCGTAGGCCTCGCGGAACACGTCGCAGATCTCGCCCAGCGTCGCTTCGGCGCGCACCGCGTCGAGCACGAAGGGCATCAGGTTCTTGGTGCTCATGCAGGCGTCGCGCAGCGCGGTCATCGCCGTGGCGTGGCGCTCCTTCGAGCGCCGCGCGCGCACCGCGCGCACCCGCTCGATCTGTCCGCGCTCCATGTCGGGGTCGATCTTCAAGACCGGGATCGTGATCACCTCATCCTCGGCCTGGAACTTGTTCACGCCCACGATCACGCGCTCGCCGCGCTCCACCTGCTGCTGGAAGCGGTACGCGGAGTCGGCGATCTCCTTCTGCGGGTAGCCGCGCTCCACCGCGACGATGATGCCGCCCATCTCGTCGATGCGGCGGATGTAGTCCAGCGCCTCCTTCTCGATCTCGGCGGTCAGAGCCTCGACGAAGTAGGAGCCGCCCAGCGGATCGGGCGTCGCGGTGACGCCGGTCTCGTTGGCGATGATCTGCTGCGTGCGGAGCGCGACGGTCGCCGCCTCCTCGGTCGGGAGCGCCAGCGTCTCGTCCATCGTGTTGGTGTGGAGCGACTGCGTGCCTCCCAGCACCGCGGCCAGGGCCTGGATCGCGACGCGCGCCACGTTGTTCAGCGGCTGCTGCGCCGTCAGGGATACCCCGGCGGTCTGCGCGTGGGTGCGGAGCATGAGCGAGCGCGGGTTCTTCGCGTGGAAGCGGTCCCGCATGACCTCGGCCCAGATCTTCCGGCCCGCGCGGAATTTCGCGATCTCCTCGAAGAAGTCGTTGTGCACGTCCCAGAAGAAGGAGAGGCGCTGCGCGAAGGAATCCACGTCCATGCCGCGCTTCACGCACTCCTCGACGTATCCGATCCCGTCCGCCAGCGTGAACGCCAGCTCCTGCGCCGCCGTCGCGCCGGCCTCGCGGATGTGGTAGCCGCTGATCGAGATCGAATTCCACTTGGGCATGTGCTCGGCGCACCACTCGATCATGTCCACGCAGATCTTGACCGACGGCCGCGGCGGGATGATCCACTCCTTCTGCGCGATGAACTCCTTCAGCATGTCCGCCTGCACCGTGCCGCCCAGCTTGTCGGGGCTGATGCCGTTCTTTTCCGCCACCGCGACGTACATCGCGAGGAGGATGATGGCGGGCGCGTTGATCGTCATCGAGGTGGTGACCTGGTCCAGCGGGATGCCGCGGAAGAGGATCTCCATGTCGTCGAGCGTCGAGACCGCGACCCCCTCGCGCCCCACCTCGCCCAGCGACATCGGATGGTCCGCGTCGTAGCCCATCAGGGTCTGCATGTCGAACGCGGTCGAGAGCCCCGTCATGCCGTGGCGCAGCAGATAGTGGACGCGCTCGTTCGTGTGCTCGGCGGTGCCGTAGCCGGCAAACTGGCGCATCGTCCAGAGG
>JBKJXM010000242.1:0-3351 GCA_046716305.1 Candidatus Eiseniibacteriota bacterium | reverse complement strand
TGCACGGCGCGCACCTTGGAAACGTACATGGACGTCGGGTGATTCATGAACATCTGGCTCAGATGGGCGGCGATGTCCGCGCTTCCTTCGAACTGGCTCCCGTCGAATCCCACGAGGCGCCCGTCGGCGGCAAAGAGATCCGCCATGCTGCCGGCGTCGCGCTCGTTCCACCCGGCCAGCAGGGAACGGTAGAGCGAGCGGACCTGTCGGCCCGCTTCGGCCTTCGAGACGCGAGGACTCACTCCGGGTCTCCGATTGGCATGGCAGTGCAATCTCCTTGGCGGCAAACGACTAGGGAGCGTGGGTCGCCCCGAGCGGCCAGCGGAGAGGGTACACCTCGTTGCCGGTGCTCCAGAAGCGAATCCCTCGCGCCGATAACCTAGGGTGCGGCGTCGCGATCGCGGGCAGCCCCGCCGCTGCGGGTCCCTGACACCGATTCCACCCACTCCGGAGTCCACTTCGTGAAGACGAGCCGCCTGGTACGGACGAAGTTCGCTCCATTCCTCGGTCGCACCGCCAAGTCGATTCTCAAGAGCCGCCTCCTTCTGCTTCTGCTCTCTCTCTTCGCCCTGGGCTTCATCGCGGGAAAGCAGTCGCGTCCGGACACCACCGGCATGCCGTTCGAGGAGCTGTTCGAGAACCTGAGCGTGTTCTCGTACAAGGACGACCCCTACGACTCGAGCTCGCACTTCGTCGTCGAGCTCTCCTCGCGCGGGCGCGTCTTCAGCGAGTACGACGTGGATGCGCGTCGCTTCACCAAGCCCTCGGGCGGCCGCGACTACGGGCGCGCGATGAGCGGCACGCGCTACCCGATCCTCGCCGTGCGGGGCCACGTGGAGAACGGCTTCTGGCTCGAGCTACCCAAGTCTTCCGGGCCCACGCTCCTGCCCGACCAGTTCGACGAGCTGTACCGCACCAGCCTCGATTTCGTGAAACCGGTCTCGGTCGTGGCCACGATCGTGGGGACGCTATCGGGTTACTCGATCGGCTACCGCGCGGCCACGTGGACCACTTCGCTCTCGAACCCGGACGTGCAGAAGCGGGTGCTCGCCACCGCCGGCGTAGGGCGCATGGTCGCGCGCGAGGCGTGGCGCCGCGTGCTCCTCGAGCCCGTCGTGATGGAGCACGAGAGCGATCCCGCGCGCTTTGCCTCGGCCCGCGGGACGCAGCGCATCTACACCAACTTCTTCCGGCTCGCGCTGAGCGACAGCAACCAGTTCATTCCCTACGAGGCCGCCCGGCTGGACTCGGCGGGATGTCCGCGCGAGGCGAACGCCATGAGGATGTTCACGCAAGCGGTGCGGCGCGCGGCCCAGGACACGTGCCACATGGGGAGCGGCGACTTCCAGGCAGTCGAGGATTGGGCCACCCTTCTGGATCGCCGCGGGCACTGGGCGACCCGCTCGATGCCGCAGCCGGGAGAAGACCGGATGCGGTACTTCGGCACGCTCGCCTACTACGGCGTGGCGCCCTCCGCGGAAGACGAGCGTCGCATCTGGGTCGGGCCACGCATGCTGATTCGTGAAGGGGACACGGAGGGCTTCGTGGCGGACGACATCCCGTCTCTCGGGGTGGGATGCCCGATGGCCTGGCGGGAGTGGCTGCGCCACGACACCACGGGACTGGCCGGAAACGCCTGGACCGCGCAGTGGATGCGGGAGTCACGACAGCTCGCGCAGTTCGTCTCCTTCGGCCGCGACATCGCCCGGAGACTGCACTCGCTCTAGCTGCGGTAGAGCCGCCCCTCCTGGTACTTCTCGTGCACCGCGAAGAGCGTCCGCTCGATGGCTCGGGGCGGCATCTCGAATTGCGTAGAGAGATGCCGGATGGCGTCCAGAAAGCGCGACCATTGGGTCACCGCGGCCTGCCGCTGGAAGCGCCAATCGCGGTCAGGATGGCACCGTGGGTCTCGCGATTGAAGGCGACCAGCGTGATCGCGTCGAAATCGGTACCGTAATCCAGCGCCTCGCGAACTTGACGGATCGCAATGGCCGACGCGAGGTCGCTCGGATAGCCGAAGACACCGCAACTGATGGCTGGAAACGCCACGGTGCGGCAGTTGTGCTCCCGCGCGAGGGCCAGCGAGCTTCGGTAGCAGGACGCGAGATGCTTCGGCTCGCCGAGGTCACCGCCGTGCCAGACCGGCCCGACGGTGTGAATGACGAAGCGGGCCGGCAGTCTGAAGCCCGGTGTGATGCGCGCCTCACCGGTCGGGCACCGCACTCCCGGCGACACTTCCGGAATGGCGCGGCAGGCGCCGTACAGCTCAGGTCCGGCCGCCTGATGGATCGCTCCGTCGACTCCGGCTCCGCCGAGCAGCGCCCGGTTGGCCGCGTTGACGATGGCGTCTACTTCGAGCTTGGTGATGTCGCCCAAGAGCGTACGAAGCCGGTTGCTCACCGCCCCAGGAACCGGTCAATCTGCCGCCGATGCCGGAGAATGTGCACGATCGCGTGCTCGAAGAGCTGCTCGAAGTCGTACGTCACGCCCCAGCGCGCGCGCATCTGCATTGCGTTGCACTCAGCCTCGGAGAGGTCCCAGTGGGGCTCGAGGGTGGCGATCATGTAGTCGAGCATCGCGCGGAGTTGTGCCGGAGTGTCGGCCCGGGCGATCGGCACGCGCTCGTGCGGCGCCCGCTCCACGCCCCACGCGTCCCGCATATAGCCCGCGTACCCGTATCCGGCACCGACCACGTGCGTCATGATCGTCTGGATCGAGCGGCAGTCCTCGTCTTTGGTCTCCGTGTCGCGGACGCGCGCGTACTCCTCGTCGGAGATGCTCTCGAGGATCCTGGTCAGCTCGGCCGTCGCGCGCTCGTACTCGTCCATCAGCGCCCCGACCGGCCCCTGGCGATACGTTTTCTTCACGTCCCCTCCTATTTCTTGGCCGCCCCGTCCCACCAGCTCGAGAGATTCTGCTCCGCCGCTCGCGGATGATCCGCATAGTGCGACGTGTCGTTGAAAAGCATCAGCCGCACGCGCACCGGGTCGCGGAAGTCGAGCACGTTCACGCACGCCGGAGCCTGGTCCAGCCGGTCCCGGTACCCGCGCGGGTCGAACCCTAAAAGACTGCTGAGGATGAGGCGAATGGTGGCCTTGTGCGAGACGACGAGCACGCGCTCGCCCGGATGCCGCGTCACGATCTCGCGAATCACCGGCAGCGCGCGCGCGAGCACCGCCACGCCCGACTCGCCCCCGTGCGGCGAGGAGGTGAACGGGTCCTCTTCCCATGCCGCGTATTCCTCGGGGAAGCGCGACTCGACCTCGCGGCGCGTGAGTCCCTCCCAGCGGCCATGGCTCACCTCGCGCAGCCCGTCGCGGGTTTGGGGCGTCAGCGCGCACGGCCCCGCGA
>JBKJXM010000241.1:0-7071 GCA_046716305.1 Candidatus Eiseniibacteriota bacterium | reverse complement strand
GTGTACCTCCTCACGGGGCTCGCCGCTTCCTGGCTCTCGTACGTGGGCCACGGCAGGCCCCCGTTGAGCGTCGGAGCCTCCGGGGCGATCTTCGGGCTGCTCGGCTGCACGGTCGCCTTCATCATCCGCCGCCGCCACATGTTCAACTTTGCCCAGCGCTGGAAGGTGTGGCGAGTGTACGTGCCTTTCTTCATCCTGCTCTTCCTGCCCGCCCTCGCGCGGGCCGACGTGCACGCGCATGCCGGCGGCTTTGTCTCGGGCCTGTTCGTGGGTCTCTGGATTCCCCCGCACCCGCGCGTCCGGCTTCTGGCGGCGGTGGACACGCTGGAGGAGGAGGAAGGACTGGATGAGGAGGACGCGCTGGATGAGGAGGACGAGCCGGGGTAGCTAGCCCGCCCTGATTCTGGCACCATCGGGGCATGCGAACCCTCATCGTCGTTCTCGGCCTCATGACGTTGCTCCCGCGGCCCGGCGGCGCCGCCGAGCCCGGCTCCGGAGCCGCCCTCGCGGCGCTCTGCGCCGACTACTGGCAGGAAACCCTCGAGTCGTACCCGACGCTCGCGACCAGCGTGGGGGATCCGCGGTACGACGACCGGCTCTCCGACATCTCGCCGGCCGGCCTCGCGAAAGACCAGAAGCGGCTCGAGCGCGTGCTTCAGCGTGCGCGCGCGATCGACGAGGGGGCGCTGTCCGCGAAGGATCGGCTGACCCGGACGGCTCTGATCACCGGCGTGGAAGGGGAGCTGGCGCAGCTCCAGTGCGGCTTCCAGGAGTGGACCGTGGATCCGCTCGGCGGGCCGCAGGTGGAGCTGATGAGCCTGGCCGATTACACCATCCTCGAGAGCCCCAAGGACGCGGCCAAGTACGTGAAGCGGATGCGCGCGTCCGGCCGCTACGTCGACGACCACATCGCGAACTTGAAGTCGGGGCTCGGCAAGGGAAAGACCGCGAGCCGGGACGCGGTCACGAAGACGATCGAGCAGCTCGAGCGGCTCAACGCGACTCCCACCGACAGCATGGGCGCCTGGAAGCCAGCCGCCGCGGAGCACCCCGGTTGGAAGTCGTCAGACCGCGAGGGCTTCGCGCGTGATCTACGCGCGGCCCTGGACCAATCCGTCCGCCCCGCGCTACACCGCTACCACGACTTCCTGCGTGCCCAGGTGCTCCCGGCCGCGAGGCCGCCGGAGACGGCGGGACTCGTCTCGCTGCCGGGCGGGATCGACTGCTACAAGAGCATGATCCGCGTGCACACCTCGCTCGGCATGGATCCGCGCGAGCTGCACCAGCTCGGCCTGGACGAGGTGGCGAAGTTCCGTCGGGACCTCGCCGCGCTGGGAAGCCGCGTCTTCGGCACGACCGACATCGCCGAGATCCAGAGGCGGCTCCGCACCTCACCCGAGATGCACTTCAAGACCGCGGAGGAAGTCGAGACCAAGGCGCGCGAGACGCTGGCGCGCGCCCAGACCGCGGTGCCTCAATGGTTCGGGAAGATCCAGCCTCGGGCGCGCTGCGAGGTGAGGGTGATGGGGATGCACGAGGCGCCCTATTCCACGATCGCCTACTACCGCCAACCTTCAGCCGACGGGCGGCGGCCCGGCGTCTACATGATCAACACCTACTTGCCTGAGACGCGGCCCCGCTACGAGGCGGAGGCTCTTGCCTTCCACGAAGCGGTGCCCGGCCACCATCTCCAGATTGCGGTGGCCCAGGAGCTGACCGGCGTGCCCGAGTTCCGGAAGCACATGGGGGTGACGTCGTTCGTCGAGGGGTGGGCGCTCTACACGGAGCGGCTCGCCGACGAGATGGGGCTCTATTCCGGCGATCTCGACCGGATCGGGATGCTCTCGTTCGACGCGTGGCGCTCGTGCCGGCTCGTCGTGGACACCGGAATGCACGCGGAGGGGTGGAGCCGCCAGCGCGCGATCGCCTACATGACCGAGAACAGTCTCCTCGCCGAGAACAACATCGTGAACGAGGTGGACCGCTATCTCACCTGGCCCGGACAGGCGCTCGCCTACAAGCTGGGTCAGCTGGAAATCTTGCGTCTGAGAGACGAAGCCAAGAAGCGGCTGGGCGCCCGGTTCGACATCAAGGCCTTCCACGACGCCGTGCTGGCCAACGGAGCGGTGTCGCTCCCGGTCTTGCGCCAGCAGATCGAGGCGTACATCGCCGAGGCTGCGGGGAATCCGTAGCCACGGCGAGCGCTTCCTTTTACCGCGTGAGCGCGAACGAAGTCCGGACGTACACGTAGCGTCCGTTGTAGCCGAAGGGCGATGCCGCCGCCCACGGGAAGATCCCGACGTTGTTGTTGAACTCATCCTGCGGCTGGTCCGGATAGGTGTCGAAAACGTTCCGCGCCCCCACCGACAAATCCATCGAGGCGAAGCGGTAGCCCACCTCCGCGTCGACCAGGGTCTTCCCGCCGTAGGTCTCGCGGCAGTCATCGCAGTAGCCCGGCTGGGCGGAGGCGAACTCCCCGTAGTACGAGCCGCGCCCCAAGGCGTGGAACCCGCCCGCCGAGTACTCGCCCGTCAGCGTGCCGCGCCACTCGGGCCGCTCCTCTTCGATCGCCACTCGCGTGACCACGTCGAGCAGCCCGGTCTCCGCGGAATTCGCGAGCACGGCCGGAAGCGGGTCGACGCGGGTGATCTCATTCTTCGTGAAGTTGAGCCCGCCCCGGAGGAGCAGGGAGCGGGAGCCGCCCATCGCGATGCGCCAGTCGCCGGTCACGTCCACGCCCTGCGTGCGCGTATCCAGTCCGTTCGTGAAGTACTGGACACCGGTGATTCCAGAATAGCCGCCGGCGGTGAGGATGGCGAGGGTCGTGTCGTCGTCGAACGTGGCTCCGAGCAGGATCCGGTTGTCGATCGCGATGCGGAAGTAGTCCGCCGTGATCGTCACGTTGTCGCGGGGACTGAACGCGAGCCCCGCGCTCAGGTTGAGCGACGACTCTTCCTGGAGCGGCTTCGCGCCCAGCAGACGGGCGGCGGGGTGATCGACGGGATAGACGCCGATCTCCTCCTGCACGCCCGAGATGAAGTTGGTGACGACCTTGCTGAAGTGGATCTGCCCCAGCCCCGGCGCCCGGAAGCCGGTGCTGCCGCCGGCCCGCAGCGTGAGCCGCTCGGACGGCTGGAAGCGCACCGCCGCCTTTCCCGTGACCACGCTGCCGAAGTCGCTGTAGTTCTCGAAGCGCCCGGCCACGTTGGCGAGAACCTTGGGCGTCAGGTTGCTCTCGAGATCCAGGTAGGCGCCGACGTTGTCGCGCTGGGCGTCCGCCTCGTCCGAGGGCGTGAAGCCGGAGAACACCTGCGACCCCGCCGACGCTTCGGCGCCGAATTGATCGGGGTGGCCGCCGTCGATCCACGACGCGCGCTCCCCCCGGCCGATCTTGTACGTCTCGTGCCGATAGGAGGCGCCGAAGGCCAGGTTCACCGGCGCGGCCAGCTTGAAATTCAGCGGCTTGGACGCGCTCACGGAGGCGATCATCTCGTCCCGCTTCACCTGGCCCGCGAAGAAGGAGGTCTGGTTGGGAATGCCCGGCTCGTCGCCGGTGTTCGGGAGGCTGTCCGGGCCCATGGCGCACGGCACATCGAGACAGGGCCCCAGCGACACGTTCAGTGAGTTTCTCAGGTTGTATTTGAAGTCGTTGTGGCCGTAGGAGCCGCCCGCGTCGACCTTCCAGCCGCTGGGCGAGAGCATGAGCCCGCCGGCCGCCGAGTAGTCGGTCACGTCGGGGGCGAATTCCGGCAAGTAGCCCAGGGGGAAGATCTGCGGCCAGTTCCGGTCGCCTTCGGCGTAGCGCCGGTAGCCGTTCCCGGTTCCCTTGCGGAAGCTGTACCCGCCGTGGCCATAGAGATTGGTGGTGGAGCCTTCGTTCAAAGGCATGCGGAGATCGGTGTAGGACATGACGTCCTTCTCCAGTCCGTCCCCCCAGTGGTGGTTCGGCTGCGGCACGGGGTTTCGCTTGATCACCACCTGGCCATCGCTGTCCACCGAGTCCGCCACGCCGGTCAGGCTCGTCTCGAAGCGGTCGGCCCAGGCCCGATTCGTCGGCTGGCGGTCGAGAAACTCGCCGAACAGGGCCAGCGACCCGCGCCCGAGACCGATCCCCCAGCCCCCGTTCACGTCCACGACCGTGCCGTCGTCCGGATAGCCGTCCGTCGTGTAGCGGCCGGCGGAGACGTTCACGAACGGGTCGAAGCGGCCCCGCTTGGTGACGACGTTGACCACGCCGGCGATGGCGTCCGATCCGTACTGGGCCGAAGCGCCGTCGCGCAGCACTTCGATGTGCTCGATGGCGCTCGACGGAATGGCGTTCATGTCCACCCCGCTCGAGCCCGCGCCGGTCCCGTAGGCGAACGTGTTGACCACAGCGGTCTGATGGCGCCGGACGCCGTTGACCAGCACCAGCGTGTGATCGGGGCTCAAGCCCCGGAGCGTGAACGGCCGGACGATGTCCGTGGCGTCGGTGACGCTCTGCCTCGGGAAGTTGACCGACGGCGAGAGGGACTGGAGCACCGCGCTGGTCTCGTTGGTCCCTTGTTTGGCGATCTCCTCGGACGTGTAGACGTCCACCGGCACCGCCAGCTCGTCCGCGGCGGTGTGCGGGGCGCGCGATCCCACCACCACGTCGGTGGCCGGGATCTGGATCGGGGTTCGCTCCAGCGTGAAGGAAGCCTCCACGACCGCGCCCGCATCTGCGGTCACGACGCGGCTGGTCGGCCGGTATCCGATGATGCCGACGCGCAGCGTGTGCGTCCCGGGGGGCACTCCGGTGAGCTGGTAGGCCCCGTTCGCGTCGGTGGTCGCGCGAAGGGACGTGCCCTCGATCCGCACCGTGACGTCGTCGAGCGGATCGCCGGCGCTGTCGATGATCCTGCCGGAGAGGGTGGCGGTTTGGGCCGAGGCGAGGGGAGCGGACAGGACCAGCAGGGCCAGGACAATCACGGCGCGGAGCACGGGCTTCACGGTGCCTCCTCTAGCGGTCAAGGCGTTGCCAGCGGAAGTGATCGCGAAATGTGGGATGGACGCGGCGCATGATACAGGAATTTCCATGACCGAACTATGGGGGGAGGTGATAGCGTGACGGGCTATGAACAAGCGATCCCCGTGCCCCAACTGCGGCGGGAAGAACCTCTTCGAGAGCAAGCCCGTCAGCGCCGGGGGCGGCTACGCTCCGGACCATCTTCCCGGACTGGGCGGCTTCTGGGCCGCCGAGCAGTTCACGGTCGTTCTCTGTCAGGACTGCAGGCTCATTAGATTTTTCGCCCTCGAGACCGCGCTGGCCAAGCTCCCCCAGTCCACCAAGTGGAAGCGAGTGCCGCTGTAGCAACTCTCCCCGCCACGCAGTAGAATCGCGACAAACCAATTCTCTGAGTTGAAGTTGTCGAACCATCGTTTTTCCAAAGGCCCCGCCATGCCGGCCAAGTGAGCCGAAACTTACGGCCGTATCGAGCCGTACTGCCTTCGTGCGCGGGGCGTCATAAGACGTTGAACTGGAAGAAACTGGAGGTTGCTGGGTAATGAAGAATCCATTCAGGTCCATGAAGCGGAAGCACTACCTCATCGCCGGCGCGGCCCTGCTCGTGGTCCTCCTCGTGAGCGTCACGGCGATGCGGGGACGCGGTCCCAAAGCCCAGGAAGTGCAGACGGCGAAAGTAGTTCGACAGCTCGTCGTCCAGAAGGTCAGCGCCACCGGGAAGATCCAGCCGCGGACCAAGGTGGAGATCAGCGCGGACGTGAGCGCCAAGATCACCAGGCTGCCGGTCGTGGAAGGGCAGTGGGTGAACAAGGGCGCCCTCCTGGTCGGCCTGGCGCGCGAGCGCTACCTGGCGGCCGTGGAGAGCGCGGAAGCCAGCGTCAGTTCGGCCCAGGCCAACGCGGCCCTGGTGAGCGAGAACATGACCCGCGCCGAGAGCGAGTACAAGCGCTCGAAGCAGCTCCTCGCGAGCAAGCTCGAGTCCCCTTCGGCGTTCGAGGCCAAGCAGGCCGAGTACCAGGTGGAGGTCGCGCGGCACAAGTCGGCGATGGACCAGGTGTCGCAGGCCCGGGCCGCCCTGAAGCAGGCGCGGGACGACCTCTCCAAGACGACGATCTACGCCCCGATGGCGGGACGGATCAGCGCGCTCAACAAGGAGCAGGGGGAGATCGCGCTGGGCTCCCAGTTCCAGAAGGACGTCATCCTGACGGTGGCGGACCTCACGGTGATGGAAGCCCAAGTCAACGTGGACGAGAACGACATCATGTCGGTGGCGGTCGGCCAGGCCGCCGAGATCGAAGTGGACGCGCTTCCGAACCAGACGCTGAAGGGTGTGGTCACGGAGATCGGCAGCAGCGCCATCAGCGCCGGCGCGGGCACGTCCGATCAGAAGACCGAGTTCGAGATCAAGATCACCATCACCGAGCCCCCGCCCACGCTCCGGCCCGGCATGACGGCGAGCGCGAACATCATCACCAAGACCAACGAGAGCGCGCTGAGCGTTCCGCTGCAGGCCGTCGCGGCCCGGTCCGTGGACCAGCTCACGATGAAGGGGGAGAAGCGGAAGGACGCGGAGGCCCGCTACAAGGCCGACAAGGACGGGTTCGTGGAGGTCGTCTTCATCATCGAGAAGGGGAAGGCCGTCGCCAAGCAGGTGAAGACGGGCATCCAGAGCGACGACCTGATCGAGATCCTGGACGGCGTCAAGGAAGGGGACGAGATCGTCACGGGCAGCTACCGGGCCATCTCCAAGGATCTGGACAACGGCTCGGTCATCACCGTCAACAACGACAAGAAGCCGGAGCGGGAGAAGGCGGATGGATCCCAAGGGTAGCTCGGTGCTCGACGCGCGCTCTGACCTCTCGACCCCCGGCGCGGTTCCCACGCTCTCGCTCCGAGACGTCGTGAAGAGCTACGCCATGGGCAGCGAGACCGTCCTCGCCTTGAACGGCGTCTCCCTCGAGGTTCAGAGAAACGAGTACGTCGCGATCATGGGGCCGTCCGGCTCGGGCAAGTCGACCCTGATGAACGTGATCGGCTGCCTTGACGTTCCTACTTCGGGGACGTACGCGCTGGAAGGCCGCATGGTG
>JBKJXM010000240.1:0-2552 GCA_046716305.1 Candidatus Eiseniibacteriota bacterium | reverse complement strand
GCTGATGATGGCCTACGCCGAGGCGCACCAGGCGACCGGGGACGCTTTCTACGCATCGGTCGTCATGGAGATCGCGACCTACGTCGCGCGCGACCTGACGTCGCCCGAGGGGGCCTTCTACTCCGCGGAGGACGCGGACAGCGAAGGGGAGGAAGGGAAGTTCTACGTCTGGACGTATGCCGAGATCCGCGACGCGCTGGGCGCCGAGGAGGCCGCGCTCTTCGCGCGCGCCTACGGCGTTGAGGAGAAAGGGAACTGGATCGATCCCGCCGCGGGCGGCCACCTGACCGGGACCAACATCCTCCATCTCACCGAGGACCCGCTGGCCCTGGCCCGCGACACGGGGCTCGAGCCCGCGGAGCTGGCGCGGCGCCTGGAAGCGGATCGCGTGAAGTTGCTCGAGATTCGTTCGCGCCGGGTCCGTCCGCTCCGGGACGACAAGGTGCTCACCGCGTGGAACGGGCTCATGATCGCGGCCCTGGCGAAGGCTTCGGTCGCGCTCGGGGAGCCGCGGCTGGCCCAGGCGGCGGCGCGCGCGGCTGCGTTCATCGAGACGCATCTCCTCCGCGAGGACGGCCGCCTGCTGGCGCGCTGGCGCGAAGGGGAGGCGGCGCACCCCGCGTACCTGGACGACTACGCGTTCCTCGCCTGGGGATCGCTCGAGCTGTACGAGGCGACGTTCGACCCCGGCCACCTGGAGCGCGCGCTCGCCCTCGTGGAGGACATGGAGCGCCTCTTCTGGGACGAGAAGGAGGGAGGGTTCTTCTTCACGGGCTCGGACGCGGAGCCGCTCCTCGCCCGCACCAAGGAGATCTACGACGGCGCGCTTCCCTCGGGAGATTCGGTGGCGGTGCTCGTCTTGTTGAGGCTCGCGCGCATGACGGGCCGGTCGCAGCTGGAGCGCCGCGCCGACGAGACGGTGCGCGCGTTCGCGGGCTCGGTCTCGCGCGTCCCGGGCGCGCACACGCAGCTATTGGTCGCGCTGGACTTCGCGTTCGGGCCGGCGCGCGAGGTCGTGGTGGCCGGGGCGCGGAACGCTCCCGAGACACGCGCGCTCCTGGATGCCGCGCGCGGCCGCTTCGCGCCGCGGACGGTGTTTCTGCTGCGGGAGCCGGGGGACGCCGGAGCGGCGCTCGCCAAGCTCGCGCCCTTCACCGCCGCGCAGGGACCGGTCGGCGGGAAGGCCGCGGCCTACGTCTGCGAGAACTTCGCCTGCAAGTCGCCCATCACCGACCCGAGCGCGCTCGCTTCGGCGTTGGAGACGGCGTAGCGCGGCTTTTCACCGCGCGCCCCGCGGGCCCCGAGCGCCGCCCCGCCCGCGCCCGCTCCGAGTCGATCAGGGTCCGCTTCACTCCCAGCCCGTACGCATAGCCCCCCAGGGAGCCGTCGCCTCGAACGACGCGGTGGCACGGGATGATGATCGCGACCGGGTTCGTCGCGCAGGCGCGGCCCACGGCGCGCGCCGCCTTCGGGGTTCCGACGATGCGCGCGATCTCCTGGTAGCTTCGCGTCTCGCCGTAGGGGATGGCGCGAAGGGCCTCCCACACGCGCCACTGAAACGCCGTCGCGCGGACGTCCACAGGCACGTCCAGGCGGGTGTCGTCTCCCGACAGATGCCGCACGATGGCGCGCACCCACCGCCCCAGCGCCGCTTCGTCCCGCCGCACAAGGGCCGCCGGGAACTCTTTCCGGAGCGCCGCCGTGAGTGAAGCGTCGTCCCCTCCGATCTTCACGCTGCAGACTCCGCGCTCCGTGGCGGCCACGAGGAGCGCTCCGATCGGCGACTTCGCCACCGTGTAGCCGATCCGCGTCCCCGGGCCCCCCGCGCGATAGTCGCCCGGCGTCATCCCCAGAGCCTTCGGGGAGCGCTCGTACAGGCGGCTGCTCGAACCGTAACCCGCTTCCGTCATCGCCATGGTGACCGGCTCCTTTCGTCGCAGGCGCTCCTTGAGCGCGTTCAGGCGGACCGCGTCCGCGTACTGGCGCGGCGAGATCCCCGTCGCGCGAAGGAAAGTGCGTTGGAGGTGATGCGGGGAAAGTCCCGCGACACGGGCCAGCGCGGTCAGGGTGACCCGCTCCTCCGGCGCCCGCTCCTCGATGTGCGCGCAGACGCGGCGCACCAGGAGCGCGTGCGGGTGGGCGGCCACGTCCCGCGGCTTGCAGCGGCGGCAGGCGCGGAAGCCCGCGTGCTCGGCGGCGGGGGAGTCCGGGAAGAAGACGACCTGACCCCGCCCCGGCTTCCGCGCGGGGCACGAGGGGCGGCAGTAGATCCCCGTGGAGCGCACGCCGAAGACGAAGCGTCCGTCCTCGCGTCCGACGCGGCGGAGGATCCACAGCCAGCGCGGGTCGCGGGCGGCCGGGGCGGCGTTGGGCGCGGGGGCTGTGCTCGTGGGTCGCTCGTTCATACAGGAGAAGGTACGAAAGGGGGCCGTTCGCGGCTATCCGAAGGTTGCGGTCAATCCGGACCGGGAACCGTGGCCCGCGCGTGTGTCCCTAGTCAGGAACGCAGGCAGGGCGTAGGCTGGTGGCGGCCCATCTCACAACCCCACGGT
>JBKJXM010000239.1:0-7594 GCA_046716305.1 Candidatus Eiseniibacteriota bacterium | reverse complement strand
TCCCCGCCACGCGGTTGTGGCCGACCTCCAGTCCCGACAGGGCATTATCGGCGCAACGGCGTGCGTCCGCGGAGGTGTCGAGTCCATCAGCTGCTGGTGTCGCAGGAGGCCGCCATTCGGTGAACTCTGGATACTCTCCCACGGCGCGATCGGGGACGACGAAAGCCTGGAGCAGCACGGCGTCTCGAAGCGTTGGATCCAACGTCCTGTGGAAGCTCTCTCGGACATACTGTTCCACCCCGAACCCAAGAGGGACAAAGAAATTGTTCTTCAGGATGCTCAGTTCACCTGTTCTTCCGAGGAGCGTGTAACCATTCACGAGAAAGGGCTCGCCGGTGTAATCGCCCCGGACAAGCCAGTAGCGCACGCTGGCAAAGGTCTGGAGGAGGGGCCGCTGCCGCAAACCCGGGGCCCAACGTGTCTGTCCTTCGTCCTTCGGGTCGATCACTCCCATTCCAGCCAGGAAGCGGATGTAGTTCAATTGGTTGAATGAGTGGTACGAGCTCGTGCCGAAGTACCCTTGCACTTTCCCGTCGTTCAAGCTCGCGTGCATCGCAGGCGATGATGAGAAGTTCTTCTCCACCCTGAAAAAGCCCGCATCCTGCCGGCGAATGATCTCCAGCGCGTCCCTGGAATAGTCGTTGTAGCCGGTCTTCTCCCTGAGCTCGTCTGTCGTGACGACATCGCGCCGGCTCACCGACACCCTCGTGAAGAGCACCAGCTCGAGCCCCACGACGATCAGAAGGCCGACTTGGGCGTACATACGGAGGCGCGGCCTGGTGAGGGCGATAAGGAGCGCGCTGTAGACGACGAGGAAGCCGGCGGCTCCCGCCTGCAGCGTGCCATCAACGCGTGCGATTGCGTGTTCGCGAGGGTAATAAGGGAAATAGAGCAACACCAGAAGCACGACCAGTGTACCCAGGAGCAGCATCGTGTTGAGACCATTCCCTTTGAGGATGCCGTCCAGGGCTCGCGCGGAGTAGAGCAGCAAAAGGATCGAGAAGAACAGGGAGAGTGTCCTGAAGTAATCGCCCGTGAAGAGCCAGAACCCGTAGCGCAGCCACGGTACCACCTGGACGGCCAGGATGATCCCTGCCGCGATCCCGTAGAGCCTGCGCCGTTTCCCGCTCAGTGCCACGAAGACCTGGGGCGCGAGCAAGAGCGTCAGAAGCCCGCAGTAGTGCATTGGGGCCTCCAGGTAGTTCTGCCAGCCACGAAACTGGGAGCCGGTTCCCAGCATGTCGCTGCTGAACGACCGTAGTACGAGCGAGGCGTAGTAGTTCGCGTCGCCGAAGCGGAAGAGCGGGGCGTGAAGCAGTTGGGCGGCATGCGATGCCTCGCCGTGGCCTCGGGGGCTCTGGAGAATTTCCACGAGCGATGGGAGAGAGAACACGGCGCTGATCGCGAAGCCGATCACGCCCAGCACGGCGACCCTGGCCAGGAGCCGGGAGAGCTTCCCAGTCTCGTGCCGACTGGCCTCCAGGAGGCGCGCCGGAAGGTAGGCCAGCAGAAAGATTCCGAAAAGATACGCGTAAAAAATATTGAATGCCGTAATCAGTGCCACTGCCAGGGGAAAGAGCCATATCCGGCGTCCCTGGAAGAACATCTCGAAAGCCACGAGGAGGAATGCCGCGTGTACGGCGTGGGTGGAGAAAATCGACCACCCACCGCCGACAATCATGGTTCCGCAAAAGGCGTAACACAGCGAGATCAGGGTCGCTGTGAACGCGCTCACGTTCCGAAGCCGCAGGAACCAATAGAAGAGGAAGCCGGCCGTCGCGACTTTCAAGATTTCCACCCAGGCGATGCCGCGGACCAGCATCTCGGGGTTTTGGAGGTAGAGGATCCAGGTGAAGGGCTCGCCGAGGGTGTTCGGGTAGACATTCTGGCCCAGGCCCTGATGGAACGACCAGCCCGGGATCATCCATCGCTGGATCTGCGACGCGGTGTGAACCAGCTGCGGGTATAAGCCGTTGAGCGAGTCGCTCCCGATGTCCTTGAAGAGGTAGGTCTTGTTCCCAAGAAGGTAGTCCCAGAACGCTCCGAGAATGGCGAGTCCGAGTACGCCCGCAAACAACCAGAGCATCTTGCCCTTGAGCCGATCCTCGAGGGAGGAGCGGCGCGGGATCGGCTCTCGGGGACGGGCTGACGGACGGCGCTTTGCTCCCGCGGGGTGAAGTTTCTTTCTGGCCATCGGAGCTTAACCGGGCGGTGGTGAGGGGGCTGGGCGCTGGGTTTCCGCCCCGTCGCGCGATGAGTTCCGAAAATCGTCCACTCGCTCGATGAGGTAGCTCGGCCGGTGCCGGCTGTTTTGAAGTACGAGCCAGAGATACTGTCCCACGATTCCCAGCCCCAGACTTGTGATCGACCCGAAGAAGGCGATTGCGAGCGCGGTGGCGGTGTAGCCGGGAATATCGATCCGGCCGGTCAGCCGGGCAACCAGAAGCACGATGGTGTAGGCGAGCGCGGTCGTGGTGCCGATTATCCCGACCCCGAGCAGCAGGCGGATGGGGAGGTCGGTGAAATTGAAGACGCTATCGAGGCAGTAGCGGAGCTTCTTCGCGAGCGTCCACGCGCTGGTGCCTTCGCGCCGCGGTTGGCGTTCGTAGGGGACGTAGGCACGCCGGAAGCCCAACCAGAACAGCAGCGCGATCAAGTTGGTGTTCGACTCGCGCAACGCGACCACACGATCTCGGACGGCACGGGTGCAACCAAACATGTCCACGCCTCCGGGCGGTAGTTCGGGTAACACAAGGCGGCGATAGATCCCCCAGAACAGACGCGAGGCGGCTTCGTCGGTCCAGGGATCGGAACGGCTGGCCCTCACGCCGAAGACGATATCGGCCTCTCCCCGGCTCAGAATGCCGTGAAACTTGAGCGCGAGCTCCGGCGGTTCCTGAAGGTCGGCCGCGAGGACCGCGAAGGTGTCGCCCGAGCCCACATCGAGCCCGGCCAGGATCGCATTGAACGATCCGAAGTTTCGGCTGAGCGCGACCAGGCGTGAGGAGAAACCGGCGCGCGGCAGACGCTCCCTCAGGATCTCCAGGCATCGGTCGGGGCTACCGTCCACCACAAACACCACCTCGACCGGAACGTCGCACGCCGACGTGACCCGCTCAAGCTCCGAAAGCAGCCGGTCCAGGTTCTCCTCGTTCTTGTAAACAGGGATGACGATCGAGAGCATCTCAGCCCGCCCAGGTGTTGACTGCTTCGATCACCCGGGCGACCTCGTCGTCCAGGAGATAGGGGTGGATGGGCAAGCTCACCTCCGACGCGCAGAACTCCCGAACCCGCGTCAGACCGAACGGCGCTTCGAACGGAACCCCACGCATCGCAGGCTGGTCGGGAATCGGCAACGGGTAGTGCTCACCCGTGGCCACGCCACGCTCCTTGAGAAAGGCCCGGAAGCCCTGGCGATTCGCGGGAACCACGATCGGGAACAGGTGCCCTACTCCTTCTCCCGCCGCCTCCGGGACTCGAATGCACGGCTGCCGTATCCCGGCGCGATAGGCTGCCGCGACCTCGCGCCGCCGCCGCGTGTATGCCTCCAGACGCGGCATGAGGGCGCGCCTCAGGATGGCTGCGTGCAGCTCGTCGAGACGGCTGTTCGTGCCCAGTCGCGTGTGAACGTACTTCTCGGATTGGCCGTAATCGCGCAGCTGCCGCGCCGCATCGGCCAGAACCGCGTCGTCCGTCAGGATCGCACCCCCGTCCCCGAAGGCTCCAAGATTTTTGGTTGGATAGAACGAAGTCGCGGCGGCTTGGCCGATGCTTCCGGCCGGACGCCCGCCTCTTCGCGCCAGGATCGACTGAGCGCAGTCCTCGACAATCTTCCAGTCGAACCGGTTCCGCAAATCGGCAAGCGCCTGGGGATCGAGCGGCTCGCCGTAGAGGTGCACAGGCACCATGAACCGCACGTCGCTCCGCGAGGTGAGGATTTCACGGCACTGGCCGAGGTCGATCTGCCCGCCCGCGTCCACGTCCACGAAGATCGGGATCGCCCCGATCCGGACGATGGCGAGGGTGGTGGCGAAGGCCGAGTTCGGTGTGGTGACGACGCGGTCTCCCGGGCTCAAGCCGAGCGCCCGAAGGGCGATTTCGATCGCATCGAGCCCGGTTCCGACACCGACGCAGAAGCGGCGTTCCCAGGTCGCGGCGAGTGCCTCCTCGGCCCGACGCACCTCCTCGCCGAGGATGTACCAGCCGCTCTCGCCGACGTGCCGCACCGCGTCGAGCACCGCCTCGCCGCAGTCAGCCCACTGCCGCTTGAAATCATTGAGGAGGATCATGCGGGGGGTGGCGAGCACGATCAGCGCTTCGGCGGACGTCCCCCGCCCACGGCACCAAGAAACTCGCGGTAGTCGCGGATGTAATCCTCCGGTCGGTAGAAATCGGACGCCAGCACCAGGAGCAGGGCGTCGGGGGAGTAGCGGAACTGGCTGCCCCACACCATCGGCGGCAGGTGAACCCCCAGCGCCGGCGAGTCGAGCACGAACTCTGCGCGGGCCGTGCCGTCGTCCACCATTAGGAAAACCCGTCCCCGCAGGCAGACCAGGAATTGGTGCAACTCCCGGTGGGCGTGCTCGCCCCGGATTCCCTCGTTCGCGACATCGAAGATGAAGAAGAAGCGCCGGACATCAAACGGCACTTCCCGAGCGATCTCGCCGACGACCAGCGAGCCACGTAGGTCGTTTACACGCTTGAGACGGTGCAACGTCACGCCACGGACCGAAGTGGCGACGCTGCCCGTTTCGGCCAGGCCGGCCGCCACGCCGGCGCCCGGCGTCCCGGCCCCGGTGGTGGTGGGCCGAAGCGGGGAGCGGGTTTCCTCATCCACGTAGCCGATGATCCGCGCAGGGTTGCCGACCACTATAGCGTTCGCCGGCACGTCGCGTGTCACGACGCATCCCGCACCGACCATGGCACGCTGGCCGATGGTGAGGCCGGGTAGGATGGTGGCGTGGGCGCCGATCGAGGCGCCGCGCCTCACCATGGTCTCGGGAAACCGCTCGGGGCGCTGCCGGCTGCGCGGGAACGCGTCGTTGGTGAACGTCGCGTTGGGGCCGACGAAGACGTCGTCCTCCAGGCGCACTCCATCCCACAGCTGGACGCCGGACTTCACGGTGACCCGGTCTCCTACGACGACGTCGTTCTCGATGAAGACGTGGTCGCAGATGTTGCAGTCAGCGCCGATCCTCGCCGCAGGGAGGATGTGGGCGAAGGCCCAGACCCGGGTGCCTCGCCCCACAGAAGGGGTCTCGACGACTGCCAGCTCGTGCTGGAAGTGGTCCATCCATGCCGCCTTTCTATAGGATTGCCCGCGCGCCGGCGCCGCACGTAACGGTCCGGAGTCCGTTCGGGCAAGACTACCATCGGATTGTAGCAGGCGACCCGTCACAATCGCCACTTTCCCTTCGAGATCCAGCATCGTCAGATTATGTCGATCGGCGCAGAAGGAACATCGCCCACTATCACGGGGCGACGAGCCCGACGAAGCCTTCGGGCAAAAATCTGGACCTTCATGTGAGTTGTGGCGGGAAGCGAGGCACGGGCGCAACCGGTAGGTCCCAGCCACTCAGTGATCCTGCTACGATGGGTATCTCGGCGCCGACTGTGGCCCGAAGTCCGCGGCTTGGCGCCCCCATACGCCTGGGCCCGGGCAGCTCTCGCCACCGGGGCCCGCGTCTTAAACCACCGCAGAGTTCGCGATGGGTTACGTTTGGCTCCCCGAACGTAACCCACTGCGAACCTGGCTGTTCCCGGGACTCTTCTCCCGCTCCAAACCGGTGTCACCTTCCAGGCCCCGGCGCTCTCTGGCCCATGGCACGATTCATCCACCGCCGAAGCAGTGCCCAGGTCACGAGTCCGATGATCGCCAGCGCGAACATGAACAGCGGATACGTTATCCACCAAGGCGGACCCAGCATCTGCCGTGCGGAGCCGGTCATCATGGTGAACTCGGACATTCCGCCGATCCCTGCCAATACGCCGAGCGGCAGGAACACGACGTTGATCACCATGAGGTTCTTGAGGAGCACGTTCATGTTATTGCTGATGATGCTGCCGCGCGCGTCCATGAGCCCCGAGAGAATCTCGGAGTAGATCGTGGCCTGGCGGGCACACTGCGTATTTTCGATGATGAGATCGTCGACCAGGCGCAGCTCCTCCGCCGAGAACCCGAAGTGATCCGCCGCCGCCTTGAGTCGCGACAGCGCTCCGCCATTCGCCTCGATGGCGGTGAGATAGTAGATCAACCCTTCGCTGAGCGCGAACATGCGCAGCAGATGCTCGTTGCCGATCGAGGTGTTCAACTTGCTCTGGATTTCGCGCGCGATCTCCCGGATGACCCGGAGGTGCTCGAAGTAGTGCCGCTCCGTGTCCATCAGCTCGCGCAGCATCATCTCGTGCAGAGAGTCGATCGCGCGGGTTCGCACGCGCTGGAGGTCGGGCGCCTCACCGGCCGTGATGAACGTGAGCCGGCTCGGATGGATGAGGATCCCCATCGAGGAAACCTCGAAGATCCCCGAGCGGCGTACCGTCGCGGGATCGGGACGCTTCCAGATGATCAAGGTATAGGCATCCTCGATCTCGAGACGCGGCACTTCCTCGGGATCGAGCACCGAGTTCAGGGTGTGCTCGTCGATGCCGCAGTTGGCCATCAACTCCGTTCGTTCCCCGGTGGTAGGGGCGGAGTACACGCGGATTTCTCCACTCCCCGGTGCCGCCTCCACGACCCGGGCCTCTTCGAGCCTGAAGTCACGCCGCATAGTGTCCTCCGATTCCCATGGCTGGCATCCTTAGGGTTCTAGACCTCCGGATAGCGTAACTGGGCACAAGCTGCAAGATGCTCGTAAACCTACCCGGGCCGCCCAAAAAGGTCCGAACCTTGGCCATGGTTCTGGATTTCAGCCGGCGGACGGCTCGAGTCGGGTGCGGCGACGGCGGTGCGCGTGGACGAGGACGTGGTGCCCGCGAGCGCGCTTCGAGAGGCCCAGGCGAAGATTCGCGAACTCGAGCGGGCGCTGGGTAGGAAGATAATGGAGAATGAGATACTGCGCGCGGCAACGGAGGTGCTAAAGAAAGGTCGGTGACGGGTCATCCGGTGGCGGCGATCTGCCGGACGCTCGGGATGGCGAGGTCTGTCTTGGAGTACCTTCAACCTAGCGGCCGGCCGAAAGCAACCTCTTCACCTCCGCAACAAATTGCTCCTCTCCTATCCTCACTTGGCCACTCATTGAAGGGGGAACAACTACACCAGCCACTGCGCCGTCCGGCGTGTACAGAGTGTCTGCCCTTTCTCGGGCCGAGGACTCACGTGGATTGGGGCCACTCTGGTGGAAGTTCGAGCCGCCGGGACGATTTGCCCGAACCGACAGGACAACCGCGTGCCCGTTCGCAATCCCTACAAGGGGGCGGTAGTCGAAGTCACGTGAACGCTGAAGGGTCTCTAGTGAATGACACTGAGTTTCCGTTCACTCATTTGCTCCCAGTCAGGACCGCGATGATTTGTTCCTCGCTGTACCGCTTCCCTCGGCTTGCCATGGACCCTCCTCAGGCCTCAGGCTAGCAGAGGATTGCTATCTCAGAGTGGGGG
>JBKJXM010000238.1:0-4303 GCA_046716305.1 Candidatus Eiseniibacteriota bacterium | reverse complement strand
GCCTGGACCGCGGCCAGTCGTGGGACGCCATCGGCGTCAGCCGCGGCATGGACGCGGCCCACGTGAGCGCGGTGGGCTTCGACCCCGTGAACTCGAGCGTGATGTACCTGGGTACGGAGTGGGGCGTATTCCGCAGCGGAGACGGCGGGGCGACCTTCCAGAAGGTCTCGCCTTCGAACTACATCGCCGCCGTGGCAGCCGCGCCGTCCAGTCCAGCAACGGTCTATGCGCCCTACCATGCCACGTATGACGCGACGTCGAGCGGGCTCTTCCGGAGCACGGACCGCGGTCTGACGTGGAGCAACGTCGCCACGAATCTCCCCAACGGGCTCCGCGTCACCAAGCTGATCGTCCATCCGACGAACGCGAGCATCCTGTATCTCGTGTCCAGCCCGGACCTGTTCATCGCCACTGCCCTTCCCTCCGCCTGGAAGAGCACCGACGGCGGCGCGACGTGGAATCGCATCGGAAGCGGAATCGGCAACGTCTGGGACGTGGCGATCGACCCGGTGACGCCCCAGACGCTGTACGCCACGGTCTATACCGGCACGCCGCGCTCGAGTTGGTCGGGCTCGACCTACAAGAGCACCGATGGCGGGAGCACGTGGGCGCTCAAGGGGAGCCACACGGGCTGCGTGATGGTGAAGCGAGACCAGCCCCAGACCGTGTGGGTGATCGATCCCGAGCGCGACGAGGGGACGTCCGAGCAGGGCGTCTGGGAATCCACCGACGGCGGGACCTCGTGGTCCAAGAAGAGCGCCATGAGCTCGTGGGACTCGGGCTGGCAGGCCGCCAACTGGGCCTACGGCGGCAGCGGCTACGGCATGGCCAAGGTCTTCGGGCAGGACCTCTCGGACCCGAGCGTGATCTTCTGGACCCACTGGCAATTCGTCTTTGGATCGTTCGACGGCGGCGGCCGCTTCGACAACCTGTTCACGCGGGAAGTCACCCCCGGCTGGTGGATCACTCGCGGAATCGAGAACGTGGCGGTGACGGGCGTGGCGATCAGCGAGGCGAATCCCAGCCAGATATACACGGGCTACTACGACATCGGCCTCTGGCGCAGCCTGGACGGCGGCGCGAGCTGGCAGACGGGCAATCATCCATCCTTCACGGGCGCGTGGAACGGCCACGGTGGCTGCAGCGTCTCGATCGTGCCCGATCCGACGCGCGCCAACGTCGTGTTCGCCATCCTCGGCGAAGAGGCTGACCTGGCCACCGTCGTCAAGAGCACGAGCGCGGGGGCGCAGAGCAGCTGGACCGGGGCCAACGGCGGACTCCCATCGGGCTTCGTGTACGGGCTCTCGATGGACAAGACCAGCCCCCCGACCCAGCGCACGCTCTACGTGACCTCTGGCGGGGACGTCTACAAGAGCACCAACGACGGCTCCACCTGGTCGATGGTGTTCGACTGCAACACGTGCCGGGTCACGGCCGTCGACCGACAGAACGCCAACGTGGTGTATGCGGGCGGCGAGGGAGGACTATGGCGCTCGACCACGGGAGGGACGTCGTGGGCTGCGGTGGGCCCGGGAGCCTTGGGCGGCGCGGCCAGCGGCGAATTGAAGGAAGTCCAGTGGACCGGCGTTCAAGCAATCACCCCCGACGCGCGCACGGCCGGACGCGTCTACGTGGCGGCCTACGGAAGCGGTAAGGGGATCTTTCGGAGCAACGATCAGGGCGCCACCTGGACGCAGATCCGGACGGGAGACTATTTTCGCGGCGTCGCCGTGAGTCCCGCGGACGCGAACGAGATCTTCGCCACGTCGAGCAAGGCCTACAAGGCGGGCGGCACTCCCGGAGGCTCCGACGGCATTCTCCGCAGCACGGACGGCGGCCAGAGTTGGACCTCGCTCAACGACGGCCTTGCGTGGCCCTACGCGGGCCCCATGGCGATCGACCCGAGCAATCCGTCCAGGATCATCGTCGGATCCCCAGGCACCGGCTTCTGGATCCGCACGCTGGCATCCTCGAGCGATGACGTCCCGCCGGCCCCGATCAGTAACTTTAGCCACAGGTAACTAGCTACACTACCACAGCTTACGGCCGGCTTCTCGAAATCGCTTTACGGCACCCGGGTCGGGCCACGAAAAGTAGGAGCCATCGGCCAGGTCCACCGGCTCGCGCGACGCGGTCCCGCGCTCAACCTGGTCGAGAACTTCGACGAGCAGCTCCGCCGCGATCCCCTTGGAGCGGGCGAGGAACGAGTCCAGCGTATCGTCGTCGCGGATATCGAAGATCTCGAGACCGCAGCGGTCCCCCACGTCGATCTTCTCCCCCGAAACGAAGTAGATCGACACGCCCGCCTGCTTCTCTCCGTTCGCCATCATCCAGAAGCTGGGCAGCACGCCCCGGTACTGCGGGAGAATGGCGCCGTGAATGTTGAGAATGCCCTTCGGGGTCAGCTCGATGAGCGGCTTCCGGAAGATCTGGGGGCAGCTCACCGAGACGAGCACATCAGGGCCCTGCCGGCGGAGCCGGTCGAGGAACTCGGGCGCGTTCACGTCCAGCACCTCCTCGCACCGCACCCCCCACCGTGCGCAGACCGATGCCACGGACCGGCGCCGCACCTTCGCCGCCAGCACGTGCGCGGCGAGCCGGGCGGTATCGCGAACGCCGAACGTTCGGGCGTAGCGCAGGACCGCGTCCATCGGCGTCTGCTTCTTGTAGAGCGGCGGCACCACGTAGACCGCGAGGGTCTGCGCGCTTCCCTCCCGGAGCACCCGGTCGAAGAAGGCCGGCAGGTAGAGCGGGTCGTCGGTCGTGAGATAGATCACGTTCATCGTGCGGCTCCATGCGCCGGCGCGGGAACGGGCTCCCCCGCCGCTTCCGGCGGGGCCACGCGATGCCAGCCCGCGATGACCTGGTCGAAGCGGCCGAACGGCAGCGTCGCGAACAGCCGGCGCATGCGGCCGATGAAGGCGTCGCGTCCGAGGCTCTGCGTGAAGGCGAGGAACGGATTCACGCGGCCGCGATATTCGTCCATCTCTCCGGGAGTCCACTCGTAGGGATGGCAGTAAAGGATCGCCGGGCGGCCGTCCGAAAGGATCTTGTGGATGGAGCGCTCCAGAACCGCCATCGGGAGCGCGCGGAAGTAGCCGCCCCCCGCGACGGGAAGCTTGAGGCTTCCGAACGTGGCGATTGCCACCGGCACTTCCAGGATGCCGCCGCCGTTCGGGAACCCGACCCGGTGCGGCGCCATCTCCCACCCTTCGATGCCGTACCGGCTCGTCTTCATCGGAAAGATGGACGAGTCAACTTCGAATCCGGACTCGGCCAGAACCTCGAGCGCCCAGAGATTCTCCCTTCCGATCGAGAAATCGGGGGCGCGGAAGGCGGTCACCCGCACGCCGCAGGCGTCCTCGACGGTCTTGACCGCGTATTCCAGCTCGGTGCGCAGCGCCGCCCGGTCCATCGAGAAAAGCGGGCGGTGGCTGTAGCCGTGGGATTGGATCTCGTGGCCTTCCGCGAGCAGCTCCTGGACCAGGCGCGGGAAGGTCTCGGCGACGCGCCCCTGAATGAAGAACGTTCCCTTGATCCCGAACTCGTCGAGCGTCGAGCGCACACGGTCCATGTTGCGAAGAACCCGGTCGGAGATGGGCGCGTCGAAGTCGACCGTGGATTGGTACCAGTCCTCGACGTCCACGGTGAACGCGCAGCGGGTGCTCTTCGGGTCGCGAGCGTGGGCGGGTGCGGCGCAGGGACGGAGGTCGTACCCGTGAAGGATCGTCGGCGAGGGCCGGTCGACCACGATGGGCCCGGCGGCCGCCGCGGGCCGCGCGATCGCCCGTTCCAGCGTCGTGACGACCTCCAGGGTGCAGTCTTCGATCTCGAATACCTCCTCGACCCGGCGGCGTCCGGCGCTGCCCATCTCCCGCCGCAGGCCAGCGTCCCCGAGAAGAGACAGGATCTTCTCAGCCAGAAGCGCCGGCGACTGGACCGGGACCAGGAAGGCGGTCTCGCCGTCGACGACCGCGTCCTCGCACCCCTTGTGATGCGTCGTCACGACCGGCTTGCCGCTCGCCATCGCCTCGAGAATCGAAACGGGCAACCCTTCCATGTAGTAAGACGGGAGCACGAAGACGTCCGCGGCCTTCATCAGGTCGCTGATATCGTCGCGCCACCCGAGGACTTTGGCCTGCTCGCCGATGCCCTCCTCTTTCACCTGCCGGCGCAGCATGTCGAGGAGTGGGCCACTTCCGGCGAGCAGGAAAATCACGTCGTGCCGCGACTCGCACACCCGGCGGGCCGCCTCGACGAAGTCGAGGACGCCCTTTTCGGGGATGAGACGCGCCACGCACAA
>JBKJXM010000237.1:0-5264 GCA_046716305.1 Candidatus Eiseniibacteriota bacterium | reverse complement strand
CCCCATGTGTATTACATTCGATTGCTTGAAGTAGACCACGACACCGGTGTCGGAGTGAGCGTAGGGGAAATGGGACACTTGGATGTCCTCGCCGTTTTGGTGCAGTGTGAGCCTGTTTTCAACGGTGATGATCGGAAGGGCAGCCGCGGGCGCAGGCTTGTCTTCCGGGTCTGGGCCCTGACTCGAGAGCTGTTGCCGTGTGTTGGCATGAGCAATGAGGGTCGCGGCGGCACCAAACGCCACGTTGCCGTCTGTGTGGTCGCTGTGAACGTGAGTGTTGATGACGAATCTCACAGGCTTGTCGGACAGCGTTTTCAAGGCGGCAAGTATCTTGGGTGCGAGCGGCGCGAACATGGCGTCGACGAGAACAATGCCGTCCGAGCCAACAGACACGCCAACGTTGCCACCGGCGAATTCACCGCTGCCCTCAACCATATCGACCATGTAAACGCTCCCGGCCACTTGGGTGGCCTTGAGCTCAATCTTGCTCCAGTCGGGTGGTTGCTGTTGCGCAGACGCAGGTGCAGCAACGGCCAGCAGTACGAACGACGACACCAAAGCAAACGGGAGCATTCTCATAGCGGCTCCGAGGTCGAGATCAGAAGCGTTGCGCGGAGTTTTTCAGCGGCCGGCCAAGCTGACTTAGTCCTCCCCTGCGAGTTCCCGGACCCCATCCATGAATGAAGGCCCCGGAGACGTGCACCCGGGAGCCTTCAGAGATCTTCTTCGGGCGACTCGACTAGCGAAGCCGCTCTTAAGGACTGCGGCGAGGCCCTCACCGGACGATCAAGCCCTGCCTCAACTGATGGTGATGCTGACCTGCCGCGACGTCTGCTGCCCTCCCTGGTCCCTCACGGTCAAAGTGAAAATGAAGGTTCCAGCCGTGGTCGGAGTGCCTGTGATCCGGTTGCCGTTCGACGCGCTGACCAACGACAGGCCCGGGGGTAGCTGCCCCGCCGAAATCGACCAGTTGTAGGGTGTCTTTCCGCCCGACGCGAAGAGATTCTGGAGGTACGACGAACCAACGGTGCCCGGTTGGCACGTCGCGCCCTCCGGCAAGGTGATCACCAGCGGGACCGGCGGGTCGATCGTGATGCTCAAGACCTTGGTCGTGGAGCCGCTCTGGTCCTGCACCTTCACGGTAAAGGTCTTCGTCTCAACCTGGGTGGGCCGGCCGGAAATGAGGGTGGACTGGACGCCAAAGTTTTGCGCCATCGTCAGACCGCTCGGAAGTGAGCCCGATACGATGCTGAAGTTGTCGGGACTCCCGATGCCTCCGCTCGAGCTGATGAAGGCGGTATAGTCGGCCCCTACGTTGCCATTGGGGAGCGAGTTGTCGGTGATGGTCACCAAGTTGAACGACGCGGAGACGGTCGTGTTCGCGTTCAGTGTGAACGTGCAGTCCCCCGTGCCCGAACAGGGACCGTCACTCCAGCCCGCGAACTTTCCGGCCGACGGCGTGGCGAGCAGCGTGATGCTCGTCCCTGCCGGGAAGGTCGCCGTGCAGGTCGAGCCGCAATTGATCCCCGCGGGGGTGCTCGTCACGGTCCCGGCTCCGGCACCATTCTGAAACTTGTTCACTGTGAGCGTGAACGTCCCGCCACCACCACCGCCCCCTCCGGAAGTGTTGAACGTCGCCGTCACCGTGGTATTTGCGGTCAGCGTGACTGTGGCGGTCCCGGTGCCCGAAGTGCCGCCTCCGCTCCAGCCGGCGAACACGGAGCCCGAAGCCGGCGTGGCCGTCAAGGTGACGACGGTCCCAGAGGAGAACGATTTGGAGCAGGTCGAGCCACAATTGATGCCCGAAGGACTGCTCGTCACGGTCCCCGTTCCGGTGCCAGACTTGGTCACCTGCAGCGTGAACGACCTGCCGCGAGCGAGCTCCACAGGCCCCTTCAGTGCGCGAGCATTTTGTGGGGCCAGCGTCGGCGCGTCACCGGTCCCGCAGGCGGACGCGAAGAGCAACAGAAGGATGAACCCTGGAAGCAGATGCTTTGCCCTTACCATGTGTCCTCCTACCCAGCAGCCTGCCACGAGATCGTAGTTCCACGAGTGGGAATGGTGCGCACGGCAATTGGTCTAAGTAGAACAGAGATTGTTACACCCAGACATATCCGTTTTCAGGGTGCTGAGCGGGTGCGGATTTGTATGGCCGAAAGGTGCGTGCGTGGGCTGAAGGTCCTACACGTCTTGTCCGGGTGGGCGCGCTAAAGGCTCCCTACAAGCCCTAGCGACGGACCCACATACGCGAAAGCCCCGGCAGCTTCCGCCACCGGGGCCCGCCTCCTAAACCACCGCGGGTTTCGCGATAAATCAGCCCCTACGGGGCTCTCACTTCGTCAAGATCATCCTCCTCGACTCCGACACGCCGGGGCCTGCGAGTTGGACAAAGTAGACGCCCGAGGCGACCGGACGGCCGTGCCCGTCTTTTCCGTCCCAGGTTGCCCTGTGCTGCCCGGCCGGGAGTTGGCCGTTCACGAGCGTTCGCACCAAGCGTCCGTGAAGATCGAACACTCGCACACTGGCTGCGCCTCCCCTTGGAAGCCCGAATTCGAGCGCGGTCGTCGGATTGAAGGGGTTGGGGTGATTCTGGCGCAAGTACGCCCCGCGAGGGGCACCTGCCTTCCGCCCATGCTCGGACTCGTTATCGTCGATATCGGTCTTCGCGGCCGTCGCTGCCGTCGTCGTGAAGTTGCTCTCCGTGATCGTCTGGTTTCCGCTTGCCTCGATCGCCAGCACCTCGAATATGTACTCCGCCTCTGCCTGCATGAATTCAGCAGGCACGGTCACCTTGGTGACCGTGGCCGGGAGGTGGACGCTGAATATGAGCAATGGTTGTGGCTTCACCCGCTCGACGATGACTTGGTAGCCGGCAATCGTGACCGGTAACCTGGTGCCCGGAAATGGATCTGTAACGGGGTTCCAATCGACGACGACCGGGGAATTAGGGTTCAGCGCTGCGCCATTGACGGGCGAGGTAACTGTGGGGCCGGCCGGGATATTGTGCTGCAGAGCGGCCCGGCCCGTCAGCGGTTTGCCATCGACCGTCGTGCCTACAAATCGGTAATTGCCCGCCCGGAAGCGAGCTAGGAGCTGATCCAGCGGGAGATCCTCGAAAGAGGGCTCAGCGCTCTCGAAGAAGAGCTCGGTGAGGCCAGTCATCCCAACGCTGCCTTTGCCACTGACGTCCAAGATCGTCCGTCTGTCGGGGTCGATGATTTCGAGCCTGTTCCAACCCTCCCCATCGACGGAGACCTGGATGCCCCCGTCTCCAGCCGTGGCGTTGACCTCGATGATGATCTTCGCTTGGGTGAATTGGATGGCCCAAAGCTTAGGGGCAGTGACCAGGAGAGCGACCGTTGCTAGCAGAGCAACGGACAACATACGCATAGGTCTCGTCATGCTGATTCCTCCTTTTTTCTCGTCAGTTGGGAACCGTCCAGGGCACGCTCTCACGCGACGGTGCAAAGCGATGGTGACATCGCGTGAATGCGGCCGGCGATAGAAGGAGCAAACGAGACCGGGGATTGTGACAGAGAGGCAGCGGCGAGATCTGGCCCACGGCGCCCTTTTCGGCCCCGCACGGGCGGTTTGGGCGAGTATTTCCGCCCCGACCGAGAAGGGTCCGGGCCGGGCGGCCGGCGCGAGAGAAAACAGAAAGCGCCACCGGTGATCTGATGGCGCTCCTGTAGCGGAGGATCGCGGGGCGGCCACTCTCCTTCGCCCCGGGTCTTCGAACCTCTACGGTGCGGGCACGACGACGGCATTGCCGGATAGCGTAACCGCGGCGATCCGTGCCAGTGCTCTGCCACTCAGCGTCGCCCCGGTATTCAGAGTGATCGCCTGATTGGCCATGATGGTGCCCTTGAATGCGGACGTCGTTCCCAGCGTCGCCGAGCTGCCGACCTGCCAGAAGACGTTTGAAGCTTTGGCGCCACCGCTCAGGATCACGGCTCGGCCGGATGTCGTGGTCAGCGTCGATGCCATCTGGAAAATATAGACGCCATTCGAGTCGCCTTGAGCGTCGAGCGTGAGATCGCCCGAGCTGATCGCGAGCGAGGACGTGGACTTATAGAGGCCTGGAGGCAGAGTCAATCCGCCGAGATTGCCGGCGACGGTGACAGGCGCCAGGGTTCGTCCGGCGGCGTCGTTGTAGGCCAAGGTGAGATCGGTCATGCCCACGGCTGAGGCGGCATCGCCGGCGTGTAGGGCACCGGTATAGGTTCCCGGCGGGAAGCCAACCACCGCGCTTCCCGGGCTCACGCCCAGATCTCCAGTCAGAGCGGTCGCGCCCGAGCTTGTCACCGTCGAACCGGCCAGAACCGCGAAAGCTCCAGCCGCGCCGAGATCCGGTGCCGTCTGATTGCTTGCCGTCGCTGACGTCGTGAAGTTCCATACATGGTTGCTCGCCAGAGCATTGCCGGCGGCATCCTTGGCCCCGGTCGTGATTGTCGCTGTGTAGGCCGTGTTCGCCGCGAGAGCACTTGTTGGCGTGAATGTCGCAATGTTGGTTGACGCATTGTAGGTGACGGTCCCCGTCACGGCAGTCGCGCCAGGTCCTCTCACGGCGAACGTGGTCGTCGTGAGCGTTGAGGCGTTCATCGCCTCACTGAACGAGGCCGTGATGACCGCCACGCCTGTGGCGCCATTCACGGGGTTGGTGGAGCTCACTATTGGTGCGACGGTGTCTCTCGGGGGCCCGGCAGGGTCATCGGAACCACATCCAGCCATCGCCACGACCAATACTGCCAGTGACCAGGCTGCGAAGCAGCTTGGTCGGCGACACATTCGGGTCTCCTGTTGCAGTGAATTGAAGCGTGCATGACGCATGAACGACTCCTTCACGGTAAGTGAGAAGCTACACAGACTTGGAGCTGGCGGTCCGTGCCGGCGCTGGCAGCAACCCTCCAAGCCAGAGGAGCCTATCATCAATCCATGGTCGCAATCCGTTCGTAATTGACCGCGCTCACGTTGCCTACATGCCGGGCCAGCTCCGGCAGGAACTGGGGCGCTTCCTGAAGTGGAAGGTTCGAGTTGGGCAGCCAACGGAGCCGCGGTTCCTCGATCATGACGGTCAGGTCGCACATTTGTGTCCCAGCCCGGAGAAACCGGGAACGTGCCCTTTTCGGCCCCGCACGGGCGGTTTGGGCGAGTATTTCCGCCCCGACCCTGTTCTCTAGAATGGGACGAGGCGCCGACTGCGTCACACGATGTCTCCGAATTCGTACTGATACAGGCTCCGAGTGGCCGGGGCACCCCTGTGC
>JBKJXM010000236.1:0-10694 GCA_046716305.1 Candidatus Eiseniibacteriota bacterium | reverse complement strand
GTGAACGGCCGCCGGAGCACTTCCGAGAGGCCCAGCTCCCGCGCCTTCTCCGCCGCGTCCGGGATCCCCGAGATGACCAGGGCCGGGATCTTTTTGCCGCGCTGCTTCAACTCCGCCAGAAGCGCCGGTCCGTCCATTTCGGGCATTATGAGATCGAGGAGGATCAGGTCGGGGTGGAAACCGCGGTCCATCTCCGTCAGCGCCTCGACCCCGTTCCGGGTGAGGCAGATCGAATAGTACGATTCGAGGAGCAGCTTCAGGCTTTCGAGGACGTCCTCGTCGTCGTCCACGATCATCAATTTCTTCATTTTGATCTATAAGGGACCGGTCGGGGCGGCGCGGTGACGACCGAGCCGGCCTCGACCGGGTAGTCCCAACTCCCTAGTCGGCAGTGCCTGTTTCAGTACGGTACAATTGTGCCCCTTCGGCCCACGGCTAGTCAACCGTGAGCCGTGAGTGGCCCGTCCTGGGGCATACCCCGCAGATCAGCGCGTGATCGGAATCCTTCCGGTAGCGGTGCCCGCCGGCGTCTTCACCTGATAGAAACCGATCCCTCGAGCCCCGCGGACCGAACCCAGCGGGTAGGCGTGCGCGCCCGCCGGAACCCACTCGTCGCCCACCAGGGTGAGCCTGAGGCGGCCTTGCACGTCGAAGACACGAACGCTCAGCGGTCCCGGTTCGCGCGTGAAGACCTCGAGCCGGAAGCCCCCCGACTCGTCGGGGACCACGCTCGCAGCCACAGCGCCGGAACTCCCGATGACAGTCACGCTCATGGAGCCCTGCAGCCGCGATCCGTTGAAGAGCGAGGCCGACACGTCTACCGGGACCACGGCTCTCCCGCGGATCGAGCTGAACAGGCGCGCCACGTCGCTCGATGCGAAACAGGGATAAGACTCCGCGATTCCGTTCCCGTCGGAGTCCGAGGCGATGACGACCTTGCTCGCGATGGCGGAGATTTCACTCACGACGCCCGTGCCCTCCGAGCGGAGCACGAACGAGGCGGGGTCGACGTCCGTAGCCTGAAACGCGCCATCCGCGGACTCGACCCGCACGCACCAGGATGGCCGGCCGCTGCGGAGCCGGATCGTTTGATTGCCGCGATTGACGAATACGCGGGCGGGGAGATCGTCGGGCTCGGGCGGAAGACCGAAGCCCGAATCGAAGAAGCTCTGCACTTCGTCATCGGCGGCGCGCAGGTCGGCGATGGACGCGAGCCGGTCGGTCCCCTGGCCGACGAGGATGGCCGCGATGATCTCCTGAGACTCGCCGGGTAGCATCCGGAAGGGGCCTGAGGCGATCAGCGTGCGCTTGTCGGCCGGCGGCGAATCGAGCCAGCCCGTCCCGGCCACGGGATCACCCGAGAACATGAACGTCGTGGCCGGCTGGGCGGGATCGTCGAACTCGTGGATCGGGGTGCCGTCCGGGTGGAGACCGCGCAGGTTGTTGTAGGTCTCCTCCGCGATGGAGGGGTCCTGGCCGTTGATGTAGCGGATGAAGGTCGTCATCCCGAGCGTGTCCGCGGCGCTCACCGGCCCCCGGAGCAGGTCGAGCCCGACGGCGGGAGGACTCGAGCCGTACTGCGCGTCCGCGTTGGTGGCGTTGTACGTGTAGCCCAAGCCGCGGCCCACATCGCATCCCGAGAGGTCGTCGACGTAACCGCCCAGGTCGGGATCGAGCCAAAGACCCACGTAAGCATCGTCGAGGGTATGGGCGCCCTTGTTCGTCAGCTTGAACTTGAGAAAGATCGTCCGGTCGAGCGGGCCGGAGCGGTTGAACGCGAAAGTGGTCTGCTGGACTTCGATGCCCAGGGGCAACGTGGATCCCGAGCCGTTGGTGTGAGCGGAGGGATCGGCGTCGTTGTAGACGCTCCAGATCGTGGCATCCCCGGACAAGAGCGGGTGTCCCGTCGCGTCCACCGGCGCGCCGTCCCCCGATGGCCACTCCAGATAGTCCGCGTCCGTCGTATTCCCAGTGTCGATCCGGTAATTGCGGAAGCGGTCCTGATCCGGCATGAAGGTCCCGCTCATCATCGGGCCGGGGACGTATTCCTGGGCGTACTCGGCGACCGCGACACGCGTCTCCCCCAGAACTCGGGCCCCGAGCCAGAGCCCGCCCGAGAAGATGACGGTCCGGCTGCTCCCCTTGGGATAGACCAGCCCCGGGCTTCCCGTCGTGAGGTCGTAGGCGAAGGAGCCGTGATTCGTGACGATCATGTCGAGGCTGTTCACGTCCATGTGGTTGTCGTTGTCGATGATCGAGGCGGCGCGGGTCGGGAGCCCATCCTTGACGGCAGGCGGCCGGGCCGCTTGCGAGGTTGGAATGGAGAGGGTCAGTGCGATTCCGAAAGCGAGGGCGGCGGCGTGCGAGCGGGCGCAAGGGACTCGGGGTGCCATGGCGGATCCTCCTGCTGCGGTCCGAGGTCCGATTGCCTGGGGACAGGGACTAATAGTCTAGTCCCCCCCCTATGAAAAAGGGGAAGCGCCTTAGTTCGTCGCGCGGCGCTTGGGGAGCGACGCCTGCTTCAGCTCCCTCTTGAAGAACGCCACCGTCCGCTTCCAGGCGTCCTTGGCAGCCGCTTCCCGGTATCCGCCCCACGGGTTGTCCTCGTTCGCAAAGGCGTGCCCCGCGCCGGGATAGATCTTGAAGTCCACCCGCTTGCCGGCGCGCTTCAGAGCCTTCTCGAACGCGCGCACCTGCTGGGGGGAGGGTCCCTTGTCGTCGGCGCCGAAACTCCCGAGCACGGCCGCCTGGATGTTGCGGATCGCGCGCTCGTCGGTGAGCGGCGCGCCGTAGTACATGACGACGGCGCGGATGCCGGGGTCCGCCGCGGCCAGGCGGATCGCGTACTTCCCACCCATGCACCAGCCGGTCACGCCGATCGCGTTGGCGCGGACGTCCGAGCGCCCGCGGAGGAAATCGGCCGCGGCGCGCAGCTTGGCGATGGCTGACGCTTCGTCCAGGCCGCTCATGAGCTGATGGGCGGTCTCCTGATCCTTCCCGACCTTGCCGTCGTAGAGGTCCACCGCGAGCACGACATAGCCCTCCTTCCGGAGGCGCTCGGCCTGGCTCTTCACCCAGTCGGTCAACCCCCACCACTCGTGGATGACGATGATGGCCGGGTGCGTCCCCTCGCCATCAGGCGTCTCGAGGTAGGCGTTGACCTTGGTGCTGCCCTCGGTGAAGGAGATCATGTCCGCGTTCGCGAGGGACGGGACGGCAAGCGCCCCAAGTCCGGCGAGTCCGGCGAGCGCGGCGAGGGCAAGGGCTAGAGCGAGTGCGGGCGTACGCTTCATGACAGCGTTCCTCCGGATTGTTGTTCGGCTTCTACGGAAGCATCCTCTGAGAATACCCGGTTCTTTCGGATTTGCGCGAGCGCCCAGGTCGCGTGGTCGCGAACGACGGGATCCGGGTCGGCCGCCGCGGAGCGCTCGAGGGCGGGAAGGGCAGCCGGGTCCGCGGCGTTTCCCAGCGCCACGGCGACGTTCCGCACGAACCGGTTCCGCCCCGCGCGGCGGAGCGCGGTGCCCTGGAATCGTAGCCTGAACGCGGCCTCGTCGAGAGCGAGCAGCGGGATCAGCTCGGGGACTTGTTGGTCCGGCCGCGCGGCGAAGGCGGGATCGGCCGACTTCACGGCGAACCGGTTCCACGGGCAGACTTCCTGGCAGTCGTCGCAGCCGAAGATGCGCGTGCCGATGAGGGGCCGAAGCTCGAGGGGAATCGCCCCGCGGTGCTCGATGGTGAGGTAGCTGATGCAGCGCCGCGCGTCGATCTGGTAGGGGCCGGTGATCGCACCGGTGGGGCACGCCGTCATGCAGCGCGAGCAGGTGCCGCAGTAATTCGTCGCGGGTGGGTCCGGCTCGATCGCGACGTCGGTGACGATCGCTCCGAGGAAAAACCACGAGCCCTCGGTCTTTCGAATCAGGTTCGTGTTCTTGCCGACCCAGCCGAGCCCGGCCCGCTGCGCCCAGGCGCGGTCGAGGAAGGGACGCGTGTCCATCGCGGTGCTCCAGCGGACCCCCGGCGAAAGCGCGCGGAGGGCGCGACCCAGACGGACCAGCTTCCGCTTCATCCGCTTGTGGTAGTCGGCGCCCCACGCGTAGCGGGCGATCTTTCCTCGCGGGCCTCGCGGGCCGCCGGTGGGGGAGTTGTCGCCCGGTGTGTCTCCCGGCGCCTCGGGCCAGTCGCCCGGATAGTACCCGGCGGCGACCGAGATCACCGTGCGCGCGCCGGAGAGAATGGACTCCGGATCGCCGCGCCGCTCGGGCTCCTGCCCCATCCAGGCCATGGTCCCGTGGCGGCCGCTTTCGACCCACTCGGCCACGCGCGCGCCGTCCGGGTGCGGCTCGGCCCGCGCGAACCCGACGGACGCAAAGCCCAGCTCTCGCGCGGTCCGGCGGATTCGCTCCCTCAAATCGCTTGTGCTAGCATCGGCGGATGCCCGCGACGCCCGATCTGCAGCCCCTGTTTCCACTTCCAAACGTGGTCCTCTTTCCGAAGGGGATCCTGCCGCTGCACATCTTCGAGCCGCGCTACCGCACGATGATGGCCGATGCGCTGAAGGGTGACCAGACCATCTGCATGGCCCTGCTGAAGCCGGGCTGGGAAGCGAACTACCACGGCTCCCCGGAAGTCTACCGCGTCGCATGCGTGGGGCGCGTGGTGCAACACGAGGTGCTCGAGGGTGGCCGTTACAACGTGACGCTCCAGGGCGAGACGAAGGTCGCGATCGAGGGCGCCGGGAACGACCAGCCGTATCGCGTGGCGCGGGTCCGGCCGATCCACGAGGACCGCGCGTGGGCCGATTCCCGGGACGTGGAGGAGGAGGTGGCGGAGCTGCTCGCGCTGTTCCGGCGCGTGCGGCTGGGGGAGAGCGCCGCCTTCGACCTGGCGCAGCTGATCGGTGGGAACGTGAACCCCGAGTCGGTGGTGAACACGATCGCCATGAACGTGAACGTGGAGCCGCGCGTGAAGCAGGAGCTGTTGGAGCTCGACTCCCTGGGCGCGCGCTGCCGGGCGATCGTCCGCTACCTGCGCGACTCGGCCGCGACGCAGGACCTGCTGGACCGCGTGCGCCACCTCTACCCGGCCGACCGCAGGCGGAACTAGTTGGACGTGTCGCCGGTGATCGAGCGCCTCGAGCAGGCCCACCCGGACGCCGCGTGCGCCCTGACGCACGAGGACCCCTTCCAGCTTCTCGTCGCGACGATCCTCTCGGCGCAGTGCACCGACGCCCGCGTGAACATGGTCACCCCCGAGCTGTTCCGGAAATACCCCGACGCGGCGGCCATGAGCCGGGCGGCGCAGGCCGATCTGGAGAAGATCGTCCGGACGACCGGGTTTTTCCGGAACAAGTCGAAGTCGATCCGCGGCGCCTCCGAGCGTTTGGTCGAGGCCTTCGGCGGCACCGTGCCACGCACGATGGACGAGCTCTTGACGCTGCCCGGCGTGGCGAGGAAGACCGCCAACGTGGTGCTGGGCGCGGGCCACGGCCTGGCCGAGGGGATCGTCGTGGACACGCACGTGCAGCGCGTCTCGCGGCGCCTCGGGCTCTCGCGCGCGAAGAACCCGGTCGAGATCGAGCGCGACCTGATGCGGAAGGTGCCGCGCGACAAATGGATTCTCTTCTCGCATCTGCTCATCTTTCACGGCCGGCGGGTCTGCATGGCCCGGAAGCCCAGGTGCGAGGCGTGCACGGTGTTCGAGCTGTGCCCCAGCGGGCCCTACTACATTCGCGGCAAGGTGCCGCCCTGGGACCGGCGCGCCGCGCCAGCGCGGAAGAACGCCACGCCCGCGCGGAAACCCGTAGTCGCCCGCCGGAGGGCCCCCCGGAAATGAGCGTCGGAACCGCGGTGCCCGGCGCGCTCGCGCCCGATTTCGACCTTCCGCTCCTGGGCGGCGGTTACCAGGAGCTGCGCGACGTGGTCCATCCGGGCGGGGGGATCGTCGTCTTCTTCAAGACCGAGTGTCCGACCAGCGCGCTGCTCCTGTCCCACATCGGTCCGCTCGCGGACGCGGTGGAGAAGGAGGCGCGCCTGTTCGTGGCGGTGGCGCAGAACAGCGAGGAAGAGGCGCGGGAATTCCGGGACAAGCACCGCCTCCGCTTTCCGATCGCCTGCGACAAGCCGCCGTACGCCGCCTCGCGCGCCTACGCCGTCGTCACCGTGCCCACGCTGTTCGTCATCGACGGCACGGGAAGGATCGCGGAGCGCGTCGAGGGGTTCGTGAAATCCGAAGTCCTGGCCCTGGGGCCCGCCGTCGAGCAGGCGCTCGCTCTGGGCGACATCCCGCCCGTGCTCGAGCGTCCCGACGAGATGCCCGAGCTGAAGCCGGGCTGAACGTCCAAATCGGCCGCCGGGTAGCGGCCAGGAGGTTAGGCTCGGAGCTGGCGCGGCGCGGCTCTAGTCGAAGAAGACGCGCTCCAGCACGCCCGCGGCGGTGACCCGAAAGGGCTGCCGCGACCGGAAGTGCTCGACGGCCCCCGCCCCGTCGCCCCGGCGGATCGCGCCCCGGACGATCCACGGCTTGAGCCACGCCGCGATCTCGGCCGACTCGGGATGCGGGTGCGGCATCAACGAAGCGCCCTCGACCTCGCCTCCCGGCTCGCGCGTGAGCGTGCAGCCGCAGATGATCGGGACCGTGATCCCGCGCCACTCGCCCAGCGAGCGGTCGTCCACCGTGACGCTGATCCGGTGGATGAGTTGCTCCCTGCGTCCGCCCCCAACGCGCGACGGCCACTCCCGCCGCTCGAGGCGCGCGCCCGCGGAAAGTCCCAGCGCGGCGCGGATCGCGGCCGTGCCGCCGGGGCGCTCCGGGTCGAGCGCGCGGAGCGCCCGGTAGGCCGACTTCTTCTTTCGCCGCGCGCCGAGCGCCGGCAAACGGATCCCGTGCGCCAGGAACGCGGCCTCGATCCCCGGCGACGCCACGCCCCCTTCCTCCGTCTGGTCCACATCGCGCATCCGGAGCGCCACCGCGCGGTAGCTCCCCGCGCCCGGAGGCAGCGTCTCGATGGCCCGCGCGAGAAGGCGCCCCGCCAAGCGGCGCGCGCGCTCGACCGCCGGCTCCGGCTCGTCGGGCATCTCCCGCAGGGCCCGCGCGATCAGCCACACCAGCACATCGTAGAAAGCGCCGGTGAAGACGCGCGAGAAGGAGTGCGGCTCGGCGGAGAGGGTCGCGTCCGTGCCGTCGGACGGCAGGCGCTCGGGGCTTCGGTAGCGGAAGTCGTTGTTCGCGTCCCGGAGCCGTGTGGGGTCGGAGATCGCGTCGCTCCCGTAGTTGTTGTGGACGGCGCGCCCCAGCGCCTCGGCCAGGCGCGAGACCAGGTTGCTCGCGCGCGCCGCACTCTTGGTCTCGGCCAGGAACCCGTGCCGGACGGCGGGGTCGGTCAGCGTCACGAGGAGCGAGGAGCAGTCGGCGAACGACTCGTGGAACGCCGCGGTCTCCGGATCGGGGGTGGACCAGAACGAAGGCTGGTAGACGTCGAGAATGGCGTGGCCGGCCTCGTGCGCCACGATGTCCAGGCTCTCCGCGGCGTAGACGGCGCGGCCGGTGACCTTGTCGGTGTCGTAGAAGAACTGGAGACTCGCGCGGTCGTAGAACGCGTTCAGATCGCGGCCCGCGCGGAGCCGCACGCGGAGCGGCCGCGAGTCGTGCCACGACGCGAAGTCGCGGTCGAAGAGGTCCTCCCACACTCGAATGGTGCGCCGGAGCGCGATCTCCCCCTGCCAGTACTGGAACGCGAGCGTCCCGGGGTCGTAGGGAGCCGGCGCGTAGCGGCGCCCCTCGATCACGTAGGAGGGCTCTCCCTCGGCGGGCTCCATCGGCGTCGCGGGCACCAGCCCCACCGTCGCGTCGGGGTCGTTGGGGAAGATGCGCAGGTCGGGCGCGGCGCGCTTGCGCGGCTTCGCCGGCTGGCGCGGGGTCGCGGCCTTGCGCGCCTTCATCGCCGCGCCCGGAGCAGGGCCAGCGCGCGCTCCACCGGTAGCGTGTTGATCACGTCGTCGGGGGTCAGCCACCCCTTTCGGGCCGCGCCGATTCCGTAGCGGAGGTCCAGGTAGCCGCTCACGTGGTGCGCGTCGGGATTGACCGCGAACTTGAGCCCGTGCGCCCTCGCCGCGCGCACCTCGCGCCAGTCCAGCTCCAGCCGACGCGGATTCGCGTTGATCTCGATCACCACGCCCTCCTCGGCCGCGGCCCTGAAAACGGTCTCCAGATTCAGCCGGTAGCCGTCGCGCTGGAGCAGGAGCCGCCCGGTCGGGTGGGCCAGGACTCCCACGTGCTTGTTCCGTATCGCTTTCACCACGCGCGCCGTCATCTCCTCCTCGCCCATGCCGAAGTTGGTGTGGATCGAGGCTATGACGAAGTCCAGCCCCTCCAGCACCCGGTTGGGATAGTCGAGGGTGCCGTCAGGGAGAATGTCGACCTCCGCTCCTTTCAGAATACGAAGCGTCTTGGACTTTGAGTTCCACTGATCGATGTCGGCTTGCTGCCGGGCCAGCTCCTCCTCGGAGAGGCCCCCCGCGTAGCGGGCGCTCTGGCTGTGGTCGGTGAGGCCCAGGTAGCTCGCGCCGGCCGCCTCCGCCCCCTCGGCCATCTCCTCCACCGTGGATTTGCCGTCGCTGTAGGTCGTGTGGCAGTGAAGGATCCCCCTCATGTCGGACAGGGTGACCAGGCGGGGGAGGGCCCCCTTCTCGCCGGCCTCGATCTCGCCGCGATCCTCCCGAAGCTCGGGTTCGATGTAGGGGAGGTCGAGGACCTTGAAGAGGTCCTCTTCGCTCTGGATCGGCGGGTGCTTGGCGCCCGACAGCTCGTACTCGTTCAGGCTGAAGCCGCGGTCGATGGCGCGCTGGCGGATGCGCACGTTGTGGGCGACGTTGCCCGTGAAGTAGTGGAGCGCGAAGGGAAACTGCTCCATGGTGACCAGCCGGAGATCGATCGCGAGACCGCTGGGGATGCGGACCGAGGTCTTGGTGTCCCCCCGCGCGGTGATCGACGCGCCGGGCACCATCTCGAGGAAGGCCTTCGCCACGGCCGCGGGCTTCTTGGTCGCGACGAGCAGGTCCACGTCCTTCACCGTCTCGAGCCAGCGCCGGAGGCTCCCGCCCATCTCGGCGGCCTGCACGTCCTTCCGCTCGCGGAGGGCGTCGAGCAGCGCCTCGGCCAGCGGACGGATCACGGCCCCCAGCTCGCGGCTTCCCCCCTTCTCCAGGAAGGCGATCCCCTCGAGGAGCTTTTTCTCGGACTGCGCGCCGAATCCCTTCAGCTCGCGGATCCGCCCCTGCTCCGCGGCGCGCTTCAAGTCCTCGACCGACGCGATGGAGAGCAGGTCGCACAGGATCCGGATCCGCTTGGCCCCGAGCCCGGGGATCCGCATCAGGTCGAACCACCCCGGCGGGACCGAGTCGCACAGCTCCTCGTAGTACTTCATCCGCCCGGAGGTCCACAGCTCGACGATGTTCCCGGCGATGGACTTTCCGATGCCGCGCACCTCGGTCAGCCGCGCCTCGGCGATCAGGACGCCCAGATCCTCGGAGAGGGAATCCAGAGCGCGGGCCGCGTTCTCGTAGGCCCTCACCTTGAACGTGTTCTCGCCTTTGATCTCGAGGATCGCCGCGATCTGCTCCAGGACGCGGGCGACGTCGCGCTTGTCCACGGCCCTACAGCTTCAGGCTGACCGTGACGCCGTCGCGGACGGGCAGGAGGACGGTGAAGAAATCGGGGGTGGTGTAGAGCATGCGGGTGAGGGTCAGGATGCCCCGGGTGTTCCGATCGGGGTTCTTCTGGAGCACCCGCCCGCTCCAGAGCATGTTGTCGGTGATGAAGAGGCCGCCCTTCCGGAGCTTCTTCCGGACGAGCGGGAAGGCCTCGGGGTACTGCCACTTGTCGATGTCGTTCAGGATCACGTCGAAGGTGCCGCGCTCCGCCTTGAGATGGGAGAGCGCGTCGCCCACCAGAGGCTTTACGCGCGAGGCGAGCCGCGCCCGCGTGAGGTAGCGCATGGCGCGCGCGGAGTTCTCGGGGTCCCCCTCGGTCATGATCACCTTCCCGCGCGGGCCGACCGCCTGCGAGAACCAGACGGCCGAGTAGCCGAAGCCCGAGCCCAGCTCGAAGACTCGGCGCGCGCGGATCGCCTTCGCGAGCTGATAGAGGATGGGGCCCACGAGCGGGCCGATGATCGGGAAGCCGTGCTTTTCCGCGTACGCTTCCATGGGGCGGAGAATCGGATGGCGGCGGGTCTGGATCGCGCGGAGATATTCGTTGATCGCGGGGTGCGTGATGGAGAAGGAACGGGCCATGCGCGGTCTCCTGGCGATGGAACGAGGGGGCCGCGGGGCGCGCGGGCTCCGGTGTGGGTCAGCGCAGCTCTTCGAGCGGGCGGCGCCCCGAGAAGCCTTCGTCGAGGGGGTGCCAGTGCTCGATCTTGGGTTCGCCGCGCCTCCAGCACAGGCAGACGATCTGGTCCTTGTTCATCGTGTAGAAGTCGACCAGGCCCAGGTCGAGATCGCGGATGATGCAGCCGTGGCGCGAGACGTCGGCCAGGGAGGAGCGGAAGCGCTCGACCGCGGCGTCGTACGCCTCTTCTTTGTCGCCCAGCGATTGGAGGTCGGGGTTCGATTCGCTCGCCCCCGAGCCGGCGATGGCGCGCAGCACGTCAAGCTCGCGCTTCATCCCGGTCACCTGCCGCCCCAGGGTAGAGA
>JBKJXM010000235.1:0-3804 GCA_046716305.1 Candidatus Eiseniibacteriota bacterium | reverse complement strand
GTCCACGAGAAAGTCCCAGTGTTGTTCGCCAGGTCGGTGAACGTGGCCCCGGAGGGCACGGCGCTCGCAGTCAGGGTGACGTGATCGCCGTCCTGATCCGTGGCCGTGACCGTGAACGTGAGAGTGGCGCCCTCGTTTACCTGCTGCGTCGAGGGGGCGGTCACCACCGGCGCGCGGTTCTGGACAACGCCGCCTGTCACCGTGATGACCGTGCCGGCGGCGCCGCTGCCGCCGCGCCCATCGAGACCGCTGAACGAGGCCGTGTAGGACCCGGCCTGCCCGGCAACCGGGCTCCACGTGAAGGTTCCCGTGTTGTCCGTGTGATCCAGGAAGGTGGAACCGGGCGGCAGGGCACTCCCGAACAGGTCGACGTGGTCGCCGTCGGCATCGGTCGCGGTCACGTCAAAGCTGAGAGTCACTCCAACAGCCACGGTCGCGGTCGCGGGAGCCGTCACAACCGGCGCGCGGTTCTCGGAAGGGCCGGCGCCCGTGACGATGATGTCGAATTCCTCGGTGACGAAGACGCCGAGGGACGTAGCGGTGACGGAGGCATGGTAGGTGCCCGCGCTTCCTGTCGGCGGCGATACCGTAATCGTGGTACTCACGCCACTGGTGCCGGTGCCCGGCGGATTCAGGGTTGCGAATGACGGGAGCGACGCGGTGAGCGTCACTGTCGCGCCAGGTACCCCCGACGCGGAGACCGGCACGGATATGGAGAAGCCGCCCTCCACCGTGACATCACCGATCGGAGTGACCATGAGCGTAGGCGCGCTCGCGACGCTGATATGCGTTACGGCCGCGCCCGAAAGGGCGTTCGATGCGATGAACGCGACTTCGTGCTCGCCCGCGTCAGCCGCGGCCGGCGTCCAGTTGAACACGCCCAGCGTGTTCGAGGCGTTCGCCGTGAACGTGGCTCCGGGGGGAAGCGCCGAGGCGCTCAGAGATGCGATGGCTTCCGCGTCCGCATCGCCGGCGCTGACCGTGAAGCTGAGGTTGGCTCCGGCCGTGACCTCCCGCAGAGCAGGAGCATTCACCACCGGGACCTGATTCGAGCCCGCGGCGTTGACCGTGATCTGGAAGATCTCGATGTCATCCACGCCCCCCGCCGTAGCCGTCACAGCGGCCGTGTAGCCGCCGATGTTAACGGCGGTCGGAGCCAGCGTCAGAGTGGTGACCACGACTCCGTTCCCGAATGTCGGCGTATTCAGCGTCACGAAGGACGGCAGAGAAGAGGTCAGCGTGATGGGACGGCCGCTGACGTCGACCGCGACCACGTTCACCGTCGCAGTGGCGCCGGCGTTCACGGTCACGTTCGGAATCGTGGATAGCGAGGGCGACTGGGCCCGTGCTGTCGTGAATGGCACGAGCAGAAACAAGCTCATAGCCAAAAGCTTGAGTGACGCCTTCATGAGACCTCCCCGAATCCGCATGGGTGTCGCTTTACATGGAGGGATTCCCGACCACCCTGGTGGGATGCAGGCGGCGTGCCGCGATTTCCGTGCAGATTGAGTCGCGCGCGGCATCGCTCCCCGATCCGGTTGGGAACAACCGATCGCACCCATTGCAATGTAGCGAAGCGGCTGGAATTGAGTGCAGGAGTGGAGAGGAATCAGTGCGGGTTGGTTGCGCCGGGCCAGAGGAATTCATGCAGACCGCCGCTACAGCGTGCAGATTCAACCTGCCGTTGCGGCCTTCTCAATCTCGCGTATCACCTTCGCCACCGGCCAGCCCGCATAGGCCGGCTTCGGAAACGCGTCCTCCCACCGAACGCCGGGCGGAAACACGGCCGCGGCATCCCAGATGATCGCATTCACATTCATATGCTCGCCCTCGGGGAGCAGACCTCGGTTCCTCATCACGTCGCCGACGATCTGCTTGGACAGCGAGCGGTCGGGATCCCAGTACTGGGCGGCTCTGGTGTCGGAGATGTGCGCGTAGGTGCTCTTCGATGGGCCGCGGCGATCATTCCACTGCACCGGCTCCCAGACGACGAGCACGCGCACTTTCGAATCGGGATGGCGCCGGAGCATTTTCTGGACTGCGGAGGCCCCCCGCAGACATGTGCCTCAGGTGGGGGAGAGCATGATGATCAGGCGAGTCAGAGAGTCCGCGTCGTTGAATGCCTGACGAAAACCGTCGATCGACACCAGGGCTACGGCAGGCTGACCGGCCGGTGCGGCCGCGGTCACGCGCGGCTCGACTCCGCTGCCCATCGGGTCGCCGAGCTGGCGCGACACCACGATGATGATCACCACGATGGCGGCAATCACCGAAGCTGCGAGCACCCACGATTTGGTTCGGGTCATTGGCATGCGGGAGCGGCTATCGGGGCGGGTTCAGCTCGCTCAACTCCAGCTCGATCTCACGATCCTTATGCACGACCGGCTTCCCGTAGTACTTCGGCGCGGGGAACTCCTTCTCCCAGCGCACGCCGCGCGGGTAGATCGCCGCGAAGTCCCACACGATGGTCTTCTCGGTGATGACCTCGTCCTTGAACTTGAGCTTGGGGTTCTTCAGCATGTCGCGGACGATCCGCTTGGAGAGCTTGAGCGCGGGATCCCAGTACTGCACGGCGCGCGGGTCCTTGATGCGATCGTAGACGCCGGGGGCCGGGCCTTTCTTGTCCTTCTTCCGCACGGCCTCCCAAACCACGAGCACACGCACCTTCCACTCGGGATGCCGATCCAGCACCAGTTGGACTGCGGAGGCCCCCCGCAGACACAAGGCTCAGGTGGGGGAGAAGGTGAGGAGAAGTCGGGGCCGGTCGGAGGCGGCGTTGAAAGCCTTCTGGAAATCCTCGAGGTCCAACTTGGCGACGGGTGGCTGCCCGGAGGGCGCGGGGCGCCACGGGCCGCGCGTCTCTTGTCCAGACACATAGACGCCCACTCCCCCAACGAGGAGAGCGGCCGCGGCAATCAGGAGAAGACCTCTCGTTCGAGCCATCGCCGGAGGATATTACATGGATTGGCCCGCGTGGGTATACTGCTCGGATGATGATTCCGGGTAGAGCAGTGTTCGTGGTTGCAGGCCTCATGTGCGTGCTCGTGATTGCCGCGTGCGGCAAGCGCTCGGGCGGGGAGAAGGGGGCGAGGATCCCCTCCGACCTGGACAGCATGGCGTTCGAGCCCGAGTCCGCGCGCGTGCGCGCCGACATCGACTCCGGAAACGCGCAGTTCCTCCAGGCGTGGAGGACGGGCAGCGCCGACCTCTTCGCGAACACCTTTGCCGAGGACGGGGCGCAGCTGCTGCAGGGCGGCCGTCACGTCCTGGGACGCGACTCGATCGCGGCCCACATGAACCGCGTCTTCTCCAAGGTGAGAATGCGCCGCGGCTCGATCACCACGCTGGACCTGAACATCGTGGGCGACCGCGCCTATGAGCGGGGGAAGTACGTCTTCGAGACCGTGCCCGTGAAGGGCGGCAAGGCGGAGATCGATTCCGGGCACTTCGTGGAGATCTGGAAGTACGAGCAGGGCCAGTGGAAGATGTGGCGCGACATCGGCGTGCCGCGGGACTGACTTGCCCCACCCCAAATCCCCTGGACTGGCAGTCTCGGTCCCCGATTCTGTTATCCTTTTTGCATGAATTCGCGTACCCCCAGATTAGGCTGGGTGATACTGGCCTCCGCCGTTCTCGTCGCGGTCCCGGCGCTCCTGGTCGCCGAGGGCAAGAAGCCCTGGACCCGGGGGTCCCTCCCGACCTCGATCCGGGGGAGGGTCCATTTCGCGGCCGCACAGGTGCCGGCCTTTCCCATGGGGGACCGTCGCCTGGACAAGCCGGAAAACTGGCCCGAGTCCATGACCA
>JBKJXM010000234.1:0-9772 GCA_046716305.1 Candidatus Eiseniibacteriota bacterium | reverse complement strand
TCCGCAAACCCCCATACTGATCGGTCTCGTGGGCGCGGAGATGTTTATAAGAGACTGACGTGGGGGCGCGCCGGGTGGACATCGTGGGGTGGGCGCGCGGCGGCGACGAGACGTGCGTCGCGGTGCTCCAGGTGCGCGAGCGGCGGGTGCTCGCGCGCGACCTCCGCTGGCTGAAGGGGACGCGCGAAGCCGACGCGGCCGAGATCCTCCGCTCGTTCCTGACGCTCTACTACGCGGGCTCGGCCAACATCCCGTCCACGGTCGTGGCCGAAGTGGCCGACGCCGACCGCGAGCTGCTCGAGTCGTTCCTCTCGAAGCTGGCCGAGGCCCCGGTCCGGCTCCGCGCCCCTCGCGGCGCGGCCGAGGAGGCTCTCGCGCGCATGGCGCGGCGGAACGCGGCGTTTCTCCTCGCCAGGGAGAAGGGGGACGGCGCGAAGGGGCTGGAAGGCGCGGCGGGGGACGAGATCCTCGACCTGCAGCGCTCGCTGGGTCTCGCCTCGCTGCCGCGGCGGATCCGCTGCTTCGACGTGTCGAACCTCTTCGGCACCCATGTGGTCGCCTCCATGGTCACCTTCCTCGACGGGGCTCCGCTCAAGTCGGAGTACCGACGCTTCCGCATCCGCGCCGTGGAGGGGCAGGACGACTTCGCCGCGATGGCCGAAGCGGTGGGACGCCACGCCGCGCGCGTCGCGAAGGGGGAGGTGGCTCCCGCGGACCTGGTCGTGATCGACGGGGGCGTGGGGCAGCTCGAATCGGCGCGCCGCGCGGCGGTCGGAACGCCGCTCGAGGCGGTGCCGTTCGTCGCGCTCGCGAAGCGATTCGAGGAGATCGTCCTTCCGGGACGGCGGGAGCCGCTCCGCTTGTCGCGCCGGGCGCCGGCCTTGAAGCTCCTCATGCGCGTGCGGGACGAGGCGCATCGGTTCGCGGTCGGGTATCACCGCGACGTCCGCGGCCGGGCGGCGGAAGCGTCGGCGCTCGACAGCGTGCCGGGACTTGGGCCCAAGCGTCGCGCGCTCCTGCTTCAGAAGTTCGGCTCCGTGACTCGCCTGAAGCGCGAGCCGGTCGAGGCGATCGCCTCGATCCCGGGGATCGGCCGCCGCATGGCCGAGCGCATTCTGGACACCGTGGGCGCCGGCGGGCGCCCGGAGGGAGCATGAAGATCCGCATCGGGCGAAGGAAGAAGACGGCCGCCCCGAAGCCGGGCCGGAAAATGCAAACGCAGCTCCGGCTCCCGATCGAAGAGCTGGCGGTGGCGTCGGTGAAGACGTCCGCCGGCCGCGTCTACGTCGTGTGCAGCGCGAACGGCCTCCGCGAAGTGCACTTGGGCAGCTCCGAGGTGCCGTCGCGGAAGGAGGCGCGCGCCCGCGGCGTCCGCTACGTGCGGCGTCCCAAATGGACCGCGGAGGCTGTGCGCGCCATCGAGCGCTTCGTCGCGGGGCGAGATATCCCCGCGGCCCTCCCACTCGACCTCGCCTTCGGCACGCCGTTCCAGCGCCGCGTCTGGGACGCGACCCGCCGGGTCCCCTGGGGCCAGGTCGAGTCGTACTCGGCCATTGCCGCGCGAGCCGGCTCCCCGCGCGCGATCCGCGCCGTCGGAAACGCGCTCGGGAGAAATCCGGTCCCCATCGTCGTCCCTTGCCACCGCGTGATCCACTTCGCAGGCTCGATCGGCGGGTTCACGTCGGGGCTCGACTGGAAGCGGTACCTCCTCTCGCTCGAGCGCGGACAGCTCGAGCTCACGTGGCGGAAGCGCCGCGTGCTCGGACTGTTCCGTTGATCTGCCGGTGAGCACAGGGCGAGGCGCGCCGCGCACGGCCCTGGGTCTTCTCCTCACACAATTCCGCGATCATCTTTCGGAAGAGCGCCGCCTGAGCGCGAATACGGTCCGCGCCTACGGGCGGGACCTCGCCCAGTACGACCGTTACCTCGTGGGGCGCGGGAACAAGGCGTTCGCTTCCGTCACGCCCCAGGAGATCGAAGCCTACGTGGCCGCCGGGGGATGGTCCGCGGCCACCGTAGCGCGAAAGATCGCCTCGATCCGGTCGTTTCACGAGTTCTTGCGCCGCCGGGGGCTCGCGGGGGACAATCCCGCACTCCCTGTCCGCGCGCCTCGACGCTCGCGTCCTCTTCCGGACGTGCTCGCGGTGGAGCAGGTGGAGGCCCTTCTCAAGTCGCCCCGGGGCGAATCGACGCAGTCGGTCCGGGACCGGGCGCTGCTCGAGATGGCGTACGCGACGGGGCTTCGCGCGAGCGAGTTGGTGGCGCTGACGCTGGAGGAGGTAGACGTGGAGGAAGGGCTGGTCCGGATCGTGGGGAAGCGCCAGCGCGAGCGCATCGTTCCGTTCGGCCGGAAGGCGAAGGAGACGCTCCTCCGCTACCTCGAGGCGGCGCGGCCGCGGCTCGCGCGGGGACGGGGGGAGCGCGCGGTGTTCGTGACGCGGCTGGGGAAACCCTTCACGCGAATGGGCTACTGGAAGCTCCTGCGCGGCTACGTGCGCGCCGCCGGCATCGAGCATCCGGTCTCGCCCCATACGCTCCGGCACTCCTGCGCCACGCACCTCCTCGAGGGAGGGTGCGACCTGCGCGTGGTGCAGGAGTTCCTGGGGCACCGCTCGATCGAGACGACGCAGATCTACACCCACCTCGACCGGAACTACCTCCGCGAGGTGCATACGAAGTTTCACCCGAGAGCCTGACGGGACGCCGGAATGGGGGAGAACGGATGAAGAGGATTCGGGTCTGGGGGACCGCGGCCACGTGGCTCGCGCTGGCGCTCATGCTCCCACAGGGTGCGGGGGCCGAAACGCTTTCTTCCGTCGCGCCGTCGGAAAGCGCGTCGGAGTCGGCCGTGCCGACGACGTGGCTGGCCGCGGGACTCATCACGGGGCTGGGGGAAGCGAAGAAGCAGCCGGCGCCGACGCCGCGCGCGCGGCCGCGCCTTCGGCGGCAGCGCCCCAACACCATCAGCCTCGGGCTCCAGGGACAGTACGGCGTGGTGCGCGGGAATTCCCGCATCGCCGACGGATTCGACCAGGGCCCCGGCTACGCGTTTCGCTTCCGCTACATGCTCTCGCCCAGCTCGGCGCTCGGGTTCTCCTTCGAGCACCAGAGGTACGGGAGCATCCAGACTCCTCTCAATCAGCCGGGCGCCTTCGCCGATAGCCACGTCGTGATCACCACGGTGGCGGCGGAGGCCGTCTTCTTCAGGAATCGCGCGAGCGACATGAACCCCTACTTCCTGGGCGGGATCGGCTACGCGACGCCGGACGTCGTCTACACGGACAGCCAATCCAGCCGGGTCAACGAAGGGATGTTCGCCACGGCCGGGCTCGGCTTCGAGCGCTTCGTCCGCCCGCGCTTCTCCATCGACTTCTCCGTGCGCGGGTATGCTTTCGTGACCAACTCCGAGTTCACGTCGATTGGCCAGGTGGGCCTCGGGATCCACCTCTACCCCGGGGACTAGCCGGCGTGCGCGTCACCTTCTGGGGTGCGGCGCGCACCGTGACAGGATCGAAGCACCTGCTCGCGGGACGGCCGGGCAACGTCCTGCTCGACTGCGGCCTGTTCCAGGGGCGGCGGGCCGAGTCCGAAGCGCGGAACCGCGCGCTGCCGTTCCACGCCGGATCCGTGGACGCACTGGTCCTGTCCCACGCGCACATCGACCACTCGGGAGCCGTGCCCCTCTTGGTGAAGAGCGGATTTCACGGCCCGATCCACGCCACCGCGGCCACCGCCGATCTCTGCCGCGTGATGCTCCTGGACTCGGCGCACATCCAGGAGAAGGACGCGGAGTTCCTGAACCGGAAGCACGGCCGCCGCGGCCCAGGCGCCTTCCGGCCGCTCTACGACAGCCGTGACGTGGAGCGCACGATGGACCTGTTCCAGCCGCACGGCTACGCGCAACCCTTCGAGGTCCGGCCCGATCTCCACGTCACCTTCCATGAAGCGGGGCACATTCTCGGAGCGGCGAGCGTCGAGATCCATTGGAAGGAGAACGGAACCGCCGGGTCGCTCGTCTTCTCGGGAGACCTGGGGCGTCCGGACCGTCCCATCGTGCGCGACCCGGCGCCGCTGCCCCATGCCGACCATCTCATTCTCGAAGGGACGTACGGAGGGAAGAACCACCCCGACGACGACTCGCTCCTCGAAGGGCTGGAGGGCGTGGTCAAGGCCGCCGTCGAGCAGCAGGGGCGGATCGTGATTCCCGCGTTCGCCGTCGGGCGGGCGCAGGAGGTGGTCCACGCCCTGAACCGCCTGGAGAACGAGCGCCGCATTCCCCAGCTCCCGATCTTCGTGGACAGCCCGCTCGCGACCGAGGTCCAGGCGATCGTGGCGCGGCACACGGACATATTCGACGAGGAGACGCGGACGGCGATGGCGCGCGGCGAGGACCCCCTGGGTCTCCGCCGCGTGACCTACGTCCGGGACGGTGAGGAATCGAAGAAGCTGAACTTCCGCCAGGGCACGTTCGTCACCATCGCCGCGTCGGGCATGGCCGAGGCCGGGCGCATCCTGCACCACCTGAAGCACACCGTCGAGGATCCGCGGCACGTCATCCTCATCGTTGGATACCAGGCGGAGGGGACGCTGGGGAAGCGGCTTGTGGACGGTGTCCCGGAGGTGAAGATCTTCGGCGATCCCTTCACGGTGCGCGCGAAGGTGGTGGTCCTGAACGGGTTCAGCGCACACGCCGACCATCCGGCGCTGGTGGCGCAGGCGACGAGCTGCGCCCCCCGCGTGGGGTGCGCGATCGTGCACGCCGACCTGCCGCGGGCCGAGGCGCTGCGCGCCGGCCTCCCGCCCACCATCCACGCCCGCCTCCCGACGGAAGGGGAGACGTGGAACCTCGGATAGGACCGCCGGGAGGCCCTCCAATGATGAGGCGGGAGCGATGAGGCGGGACGGCGGGCATCCCCGCTCACCGGGCTTCCGGGTCGGGGACCGCGTCCTCCACCGGGCCTTCGGCGAGGGGTTGATCGTCGAGGTTCGGGAGCGGGACGGATTCGAAGTGCTGGAGATCGCCTTCGCGAACGGGATCCGCCGGCTCACGTCGCTCTATCCGCTCGAGCCGGTGCGCGGGACCGGGCGCACGCCGACCGGTCCGCCCGCGATCGCCTCGGCCCCCGCGACCGCATCCGTGCGCCTGGGACTGGACCTGCCCACGCGCGGCCAGTTCCGCGTGATGCCCGGAGCGGAGGACCTGGTGCAGCGGCTTCTCGCGGGGCCCTACGACGAGGCGCGCGAGCACGAAATCCGGCTGCGCGTGGAGCGCTACTCGCTGCACCGCGGCTTCGACCGGCTCCTCTGCCTCGACCTCCTCCACGACGTCCAGCAATACGAGCATCAGGTGCAGGCCTGCACCACGGTCCTGCGCCGGATGCGTGGGCGGGCGCTCCTCGCGGACGAGGTGGGCTTGGGGAAGACGATCGAGGCGGGGCTGGTGCTCAAAGAATATCTCCTTCGCGGACTGGTGCAGCGGGCCCTCATCCTCGTCCCCGCGTCCCTGGTGGAGCAGTGGGACCAGGAGCTCCGGCGCAAGTTCGACCTCGAGTTTGCGATCTTGAAGCACGGCACGACGTGGTGGGAGGAGCCCTTGCTCCTCGCCTCGATGGACACCGCGAAGCTCCTCCGGCATCGGGAGAAGGTCGCGGCCGCGTCCTTCGATCTCGTCGTAGTGGACGAGGCGCAGCGGCTGAAGAACCAGAACACCCACGCCTGGAAATTCCTCGATAAGCTGGCGCCGCGCTACCTGCTGCTCCTCACGGCGACCCCGGTGCAGAACGATCTCCACGAGCTCTACAACCTGGTCCAGCTCCTGCGCCCGGGCCTCCTCGGCACGTACCGCACGTTCGGCCGCGAGTTCATGCGGCGCGGCGACCGGCGCATGCCGCAGAATACGCAGCGGCTGGCCACGCTCCTCTCCGAGACGATGATCCGGACCACGCGGGCGAGCACCTCGATCCGCTTCCCCCGCCGGGAGGTCACGAACGTCCTCTTCGACCAGAGCCCCGCCGAGCGGGAGCTGTACGAGAGCGTCACGCGCCTGGTGCGGCGGCTGGTGCAGACCCAGAAGGAGCGGCGCGGCGCGATCAAGCTGACGCTCCTCACGCTCCAGAAGGAGATCGGATCGAGCACGTTCGCCGCGACGCCGACGCTGGGGAAGCTCCTCGCGCGCGAAGCGCCGGGTCAGGCGCGCACCGAGCTGGAGGCGCTCCTCCAGCGGGCGCGCGCCATCGAGACCAACGCCAAGTTCGAAGGGATCCAGAAGATCGTCTCCTCCTCGCGCGACAAGTTCGTCGTCTTCACTCAGTTCCGCGCGACGCTCGAGTTCCTGGCGCGGTCGCTCCGCGCCCTGGGCGTCAAAGTGGCCGTGTTCCACGGCGCGCTCTCGCTGCGTGAGAAGGAAGCGGCCATCGCCATGTTCAAGGACCGCGCGCGCGTCCTGGTGAGCACAGAAGCGGGCGGGGAAGGGCGGAATCTCCAGTTCTGCCATCTCCTCGTGAACTACGACCTCCCCTGGAACCCGATGCGGATCGAGCAGCGGATCGGCCGCCTCCACCGGCTGGGCCAGACCCACGACGTGCACGTTTTCAATTTCACCGCGAAGAACACGGTCGAGAACTACGTCCTCGAGATCGTCCACGAGAAGATCAACCTGTTCCGCGCCGTGATCGGCGACCTGGACATGGTGCTCGGGCCGTACGCGGAGGCAGGCTCGTTCGAAGACGCGGTCTTCAACGTCTGGGCGAATGCCAAGGGTGACAAGGATGTCGAGCGCGAGTTCGGGAAGCTAGGCGCGGCGCTCCTGGTCGGACGGAAGCGGTACGAGGCCGTGGAGGACCTGGACCGGAAGCTGCTCGACGGGGTGGAAAATGGCGATTGAGCGCCGCGCTCCGGGACGATCGGAGCTGCCGGAGATCCTGGCGGCCATTCTCGAGTCGCGTGGGGCTACGATTACCCGCCGCGGCGGCGTGTGGGAGGCCGCGCTTCCTCCGCCGCTCGCCAAGGAGCTGGGCACCGAGCGCGTCCGCCTGGTCGCGACCCCCACCTCGCGGGCGGGGCGGGTGGCCGAGGCCGACGCGGCGCTGACCGAGCGGATCCTGCTCCTGGGCCGCTCCATGGGATCGGTGACGCGGCTGGTCGCGCGGGTGACGCTGCCGAAGGGGAGCGCCCCGGGGGAGCGGCAGTGGGTGCGCTTCTACTGGCGCATCCGCTACGGGAGCGACGACCTTCCGGAGGAACTCCTCGAGCAGACCTTTCCGCTCGGCCCGGCGGGGGGAGTGCGGGCCCCGCGGGACACCGCGCTCCGCCCGCCGACCGCCGCCGAGGCCAAAACGCTCCCGCCGCCCGATCCCGAGCGGGTCGCCCAGGCGTGGCACCGCGCCCATCGCCAGCTGGAAGTGCGGATCCGCGCGAAGCTACGGCCCCACGAGGACCGGGTCCGGCGCGAGCTGCACCGGGAGATGCGCACCCTGAGCGTCCACTTCCGGTCGCTGATCGCCGAGGAACGGGCGGGGCGCCGCCGGCGCCCCGAAACCGGGGAGGCGGGGCGCATGCTGCAGCTCAAGGAGGACTGGGAGCGGAAGCTGGCGGCGGCCGTGCGCCAGCGCGCCTTCGACACCGAGGCGCGCCTGGTGGCCGGCGCCCTGATCTCCCTCTTGCCCCCGGTTTGACAGCCGCCTCGGCGGCGCGGTAGAATTCCTGACTTGCGCCGTACGCCATAGGAATCGGAGCTCATCGAATGTCGACCCACATCGTGAAGCACCAGAAGATGACCAAGCGGCAGATCAAGGAAGATCCGCTCGTCACCGCCGCATTCCGGGCCACGATGGTGTGGGAGCGCTTCGGCCGGAGAATCCTGATCGGCGCCGGCGCGGCGCTCCTCATCGCGCTTCTGGTCTTTTTCGTGATGCGGACCCGCGCCCAGGCGGAGCACCGCGCGGCGGCGGATTATTTCCGCGCTTCGGTCGCGCTGAACCAGGGAGACGCGGCCTCCGCCACGCCCATGCTCCGCGAGCTGATCGACAACTCGCCGGGCACGAAGGCCGCGCGCGACGCGATGCTGCTCCTGGGGGATGCCGCCATGATGCAGCGCAACCCCAAGGAAGCCGTGACCTGGTACCAGAAGTACGTGGACAAGGTGCGCGGGAACAAGGATCTGTCCCTCGCCGGATACCTGGGCCTGGGCGCCGCCCTCGAAGACGCGGGCAGCTTCGCCCAAGCCGCGGACGCCTACGCCAAGGCCGCCGAGAACGCGCGGACCGACAACGAGCGTGGCCGCGCTCTTCTCGCCCAGGCGCGGAGCCTGGCCCGCGCCGGCCAGAGTCGAAAGGCGATCGAGATCTATCAGAAGATTTCGGCCATGAGAGGCGCTGAGATCCCGATCCGCGACGCGGCCAACATGCACCTCGGAGAGTTGTCCGTCACCACCCCCGCGTCGCCCTGACGCCGCCCGCCTGTGGCGGCGCGCCCCATCCTCCTCGTTCTCGTGTGGCACATGCATCAGCCGAGCTACGTCCACGCGACGAGCGGCAAGGCGCTCCTGCCTTGGGCCCGCCTGCACGCCACCAAGGACTATCGGGACATGGTGGACGTCCTCCGCTCCTTCCCGCGCGTCCACGCCACCTTCAACCTGACCCCGGTGCTCCTGGACCAGATCGAGCGCATCGCGGCGGGGGAGCCCGACGAAGTGCTGCGGCTGGCCCGGCTCGACCCGGCGTCGCTGTCGCCCGAGGACCGGTCGGCGATCCTGCGCGACTTCTTCCACGTCCACCGCGAGCGGATGCTCGAGCCGCACGCCCGCTACCGCGAGCTGTTCCACCGAGCGGCCGAGGAGCGCTCGGGGGGCGCGCCGCTCACGCCGGAGGAGCTGCGCGATCTTCAAGTGTGGTTTCACCTGGCCTGGACCGATCCGTCGTACGGAGCCGAAGAGCCGATCCGCTCTCTTCTCGCGAAGGGCAGGGGATTCACCGAGGGTGAGAAGGCAGCGCTCCTCGAGTGGGGGCGCGCGCTCGCCGGCACCGTGATCACCGCCTACCGAGAGGCCGTCGTGGCGGGGCAGGTCGAGCTTTCGACGTCGGCGCACTACCACCCGATCCTCCCGCTCCTGGTGGACACCGATGCGCCACGGGAGGTGGCCCCTTCGCTCCCGCTTCCGACGCCGCCCTTCCGGGCTCCCGAAGACGCCGAGGCGCAGCTTCGGAGCGCCCGCGCCACGCACACGCGCCGGTTCGGCGCGGTGCCGCGCGGCACGTGGCCGCCGGAGGGCGCCGTCAGCGAGGCGGCGCTCGCGTTGATCCGGGCGCAGGGGTTCACGTGGGCCGCCTCCGACGAGTCGGTGCTCGCCCGCGCGCTCGAGCTGCGCGACGGGGACTCGCGCGACTGGCCGGCGGGGCGCTACAAGCCGTACCGCGTGGAGACGCCGTCGGGGCCGCTCCTCCTGGTGTTCCGCGACCGCACGCTCTCCGACCGGATCGGGTTCGTCTACCAGCGTTGGGATCCCGTCGAGGCGGCCGACGATTTCATGGAGCAGATCCGCTCGGCCGCGGCGCACGCGAAGGGGGATCGCCCCGCCCTCGTCACGGTGATCCTGGACGGGGAGAACTGCTGGGAAGGGTTCGAAGACGACGGACGTCCGTTTCTGGCCGCGCTCTACGAGCGGCTCGAGATGCACCCTTCGATCGAAGCGTTGACGGTCACGGAGGCGCTCGAGCGGATGGCCCCGGCCGACGAGCTTCAGCGCGTGCCGGTGGGCTCCTGGATCCGGGACGAC
>JBKJXM010000233.1:0-3803 GCA_046716305.1 Candidatus Eiseniibacteriota bacterium | reverse complement strand
TCCTGGAGGACTACGACATGCACTCGGCGCACTGGCTGGTGCAGGGGGTGGACGTGTGGCTGAACACGCCGCGCCCCCCGCTCGAGGCTAGCGGCACCAGCGGCATGAAGGCCGGCCTGAACGGCGTGCCCAGCGCGAGCATCCTCGACGGGTGGTGGGTCGAGGGGTACGACGGCGGGAACGGGTGGGCGTTCGGGCCGCCGGCCGGATCGGACGAGGTGGACGAGCCCGATCCCGCCGCCGCGGACGCGCGCGACGCCGAGTCGCTCTACCGTGTGCTGGAGGAGACGATCGTGCCGCTCTACTACGACCGGGACGCCGAGGGGGTGCCGCACGGGTGGCTCCGGGTCGTCCGGCGGGCGATGCAGACCCTCACCCCCGCCTTTTCGGCCCGCCGCATGATGAAGGAGTACGTGGAGCGGATGTACCTCCCCGCCGTGACGGCCGCCGAGGAAGAACCGGGCGCCCTTCCCCGCCGCTAACCAACCGCCCCGTCGCCGCTAACCATTCGCCCCGTTTTGGGGTAGATTCGTCCCCTCATGTTCGGAATCGAAGCCGCCGACCTCCTGACGGTCGGCCTCCTGGTCATCCTGGAAGCGGCGCTGAGCGCGGACAACGCGCTCGTCCTGGCAGTCCTGGTGCTTCCGCTGCCGCGGGACCAGCAGACCCGGGCCCTCCGCTACGGCATCTTCGGCGCATTCCTGTTCCGGATCATCGCCACGCTGTTCGCCGTTCAGCTCATCGCCATGACCTGGGTCATGCTGGTCGGCGGCCTCTACCTGATTTACCTCTCGATCAAGCACTTCTCGCACCATGCGGAAGGAAAGCCGAAGGTGGCGACCGCGATGCTCGGGCTTTCCGTCTTCTGGAGCACGGTCGTTCGCGTGGAGCTGACCGACGTGGTCTTCGCCGTCGACTCGATCCTGGTCGCGGTGGCCATGTCGCGGAAGGTGTGGGTGGTCATCACGGGCGGGCTGCTCGGGATCCTCGCCATGCGGGTCCTGATCGGACAGCTCCTGGGACTGGTGCGCCGCTATCCCGCGATCGTGGACGGCGCCTACGTGATCGTGGCGTGGGTGGGCGTGAAGCTGCTCGTGGAATACGCGCACAAGATGCACTGGATCGGCTTCGAGATCTCGCGCACGGTCGCGATCAGCGTGGTGCTGGTCCTCTTCGGGGCCAGCGCGTGGTACGCCGTGTTGAAGCAGCGGAAGGAGCTGACCCGGAAGAGCGCGGCCGAACGGGTGTTCGAAGATATGAGCGAGAAAAAATGAGGCGTTCCGGGGCGCCCCGCCGGGTGGCGCCGCGCCTTTTGGCTGGGCTTCTGCTGGCGGGAGGGATCTCGGGCGTGGCCCCGGCCACCCGCGCCTCGCTCCTCCCCTACAGCGCGATGTCCGAGCTTCTCGCCACCTCCCCCGCGACCGACGACGGAGCGATCGCCGCGCTGGTGAACCCGGCGCAATGGGGCGTGCTGGAGCGGCCCGAGCTGTCGGCTTTCTGGTACGACCCGGAGATCATGACCGAGCGCGAGAGCTGGGGATTCGCGGCAGGGAGCGGGCTCGGGTTCTCGATGCGGCGCGAAGACGCTTACCCCGATCCCACAGCACCGCTCGGGACGCGCCGGCGCGAGCACGTCACCGACTATCAGATCGGCCTCGGCTTCGGCTCGCAGGAGCGCGCCTCCGGAATCGCGCTCGGATTTTCCGGTCCGGGAAAGGGGGCGTTCGACCGCTCCACCTTCCTCACGTACGGAAGCATCCGTCGCCCCACGCGATGGCTCTCGTACGGGAGCACGTTCCAGATCGCACTGGATGACGACGACATGCAGGGGGTGACGGATATCGGCATCCGCCCGCTCTCCGACCCGCGGCTTCTCCTCTTCGGCGACTACGCGCTCCGACGCGGAGAGCGCTGGGATGACGGAGCGCTCGCGGGAGGCGTCGCGATCCGGCCCATTCCGGGCCTCGTGGCGGCGGCCCGCTGGGAGCGCGACGAGCGTTTACAACTTACGCTGGGTGTCGCGATCGGCCGCGCCGCGTTCCGCGCGACGCCGCGATACCGCTCCGACCGCCGCATCGAGACCAGCTACGCCGCCCGCCTGAGCTCTCCCGAGCGCGGCTTCGACCTCGACGGCGTAATGAACCGCGGGCGGCGCACCATGGCCGTGGACCTGCACGGGCGCATGGTCTACCAGTCCTACCGTTACTTCGACCAGGGCGCGCTGCCGCTCCGCGACGTGACCGAGCGTCTCCAGTTCGCGATCGACGATCCCACCGTCGGCGGGGTCGCGGTGCGGCTCTCCGGCTTCGAGGGGAACCTCTCCATGGCGTGGGAGCTTCGCGAGAAGCTCCTCCGCGTCAAGCGCGCCGGAAAGCGCGTCACCGTGGTCTGCGAGAACCTCGACGCGCGCACCGCCTATCTCGCCTCCGTGGCCGACCGGGTGGTCATGGACCCGAGCGGATTCCTGCTCCTACCGGGCGTCCAGGCCTCGCGCACGTATCTTCAACATCTGCTCGAGAAGCTGGGGATCGGCTTCGAGGAGTGGCGCTACTACAAGTACAAGTCGGCGATGGAGACCTTCTCCCGGGACCGCATGTCCGACGCGGACCGCGAGCAGTACGGGGCCATCGTGAGGGCGGCCTACAACGAATTGGGGCGCGCGTTCGTCGCGAGCGGCCGCGGGTCGCGCGCCGATTTCGACCGCGTCGTGAACGAGGAGCCGTTCATCCCGGCGTCGCGGCTTCTCCAGCTTCACTGGGTCGACGCGCTCGGGCGCTGGGACGAGCTGGAGAAGAAGGAGGTCGGCGCCCCGGCCATGAAGCCGCTCAGGTACGGCGCCCTCCGCGAGCGGCGCTGGCAGCCGCGCGAGGAGTGGGGACCCGATCCTGCGATCGCGCTCGTCTATCTGATCGGCGACTGCGCCATGGACCATGGGATTCGCGCCCGCTCCTCGTCGGAGGCGCTCCGCAACATCCGGAAGAGCCGCGCGATCAAGGGGGTCGTGCTCCGCGTGGATTCTCCCGGCGGCGATCCGCTCGCGTCGGACGTGGTCGCGGCCGAGACGCGGAAGCTCCGCGAGGCGAAGAAGCCCACGCTGGTGAGCCAGGGACGCGTCGCGGGAAGCGGCGGCTACTGGATCAGCATGGACGGCGCGCCCATCGTCACCTCGCCCTTCACGATCACCGGCTCGATCGGCGTGATCGGGGGCTGGGCCTGGAACGAGGGATTCGGCCGGAAGACGGGGCTCACGTCCGACCACGTGCAGGAAGGAAAGAGCGCCGATCTTCTGGGCGGCCTCCGGATTCCGTTTCTGGGCGCGACCCTTCCCGAACGAAACCTGGACGTGGGCGAGCGTCGTCTTATCCAGCGGGCGTTCGATAGCATCTATGACGACTTCACGGCCAAGGTGGCGTCGGCGCGCGGGCTGGACGTCGTACGTGTGCGGGAGCTGGCGGAAGGGCGCGTCTACGACGGGACCGCGGCCATCCGCCTCCGGCTGGTGGACCGCCTGGGAACGCTGGACGACACGATCGAGGAGGCGAAGCGGCTCGCGGGATTGAAGCCGGGCCGCCGGGTGCGCGTGGTCGAGTACCCTAAGCGGCCGTTCCTCCGGCTGCCCTCGTTCCTGCCCCGCCCGGTGGGCCCCCCCGCGGAGACGCCAGCCCCGGGATTTCCGCTCGAGGCGCGCGCGCTTCAGTCGATCCTGGACCGGCCGGGGCGTCCGCTCCTCGTCGTGCCGGGAATGCTCTTGCCCGATGAACCGGAACCCGTCCGCTAGCAGGTAGCAGGAGTCCATGTCCAAC
>JBKJXM010000232.1:0-3232 GCA_046716305.1 Candidatus Eiseniibacteriota bacterium | reverse complement strand
TCCGAAGGGTGCGAAGAACTGGAGCGACGGAGATCCTGACGTGCCGGTGACCGTGACGGTGAACATCCGTTCGAGGCCACCGGCTTCAGCCGTGCCGGCCGCCTGGCAGAACGACGCCTCGGTCTTGTTCGAAGTGAAGGAGACGCCCCCAGCGAGGGCGCACCCGATGGTGAAGGTCGGCTGACGGTTGATGAATCCGGAGAAGGTCACCGTCCCCGTCGGCGTGAAGAGGTTGACCGCGTACGAGTTCCATGTGCCAAGGTCCCCGTCCAGTGTGTTGCACACTGCGGGCGAGCCATCTCTGTTCTGGTTGGTATTCACGTAGACGTCCACGGTGGTCGGCACGCAGTTCGCGTTCAAGATGTCGGCCGCTGTCGAGAGACCGTCACCATTGGCGTCCATGTACATGTACTGCGCGTGGGATGTCCGTGCGAAACCAGCCACCGCCACGATCGCAAAAGTGATCGTGAGAAGCCGTTTCAGCATGATGTTGAACCTCCGAAGAATTCGACTGGAACCGATGGATCCGAGGACTCGGCCCCCGGAGCGGGGCCACCCCCCTTGCCTGCGCCCGGTCTAGCCGGCGCGCGATACTTCCTCTCCATTGCCTTACAGCCCCCCTTGAACCATCACCCCCTTCCGTCTCTTTCGTGCGTCGTGCGTTTTACCTTTTCGTGACTCGTTTTGAAATCGTCGTTTACTTGAGCATCGTCAGCCGGGCCGACTGCCGTCCGGAGCCGCTGCGGATCTGGGCGAAGTAGACCCCCGAGCTGAGGGCCTCTCCGCGGTCGCTCTTCCCGTTCCAGGTCGTCCGGTACACGCCGGGCGCGAGGCTCTTGTCCACCAGCGTGGCCACGTGCCTCCCCTGGACGTCGAAGATGCGCACCGAGACGGGCGCCTCCTTCGGCACGGAGAACTCGATCTTGGTGCTGGGATTGAATGGATTCGGGAACACCTTCTTGATCGCGACGCGGCTTCCGACGGGAGCGCCGGCCACGGTCTCCACGCCGCTGATGGTGTAGACGTAGTAGACGCCGATGTCGTCGTAGTAGATCCCCTCGGTGAGATAGCCCAGGCGCCGCGGGCCCGGATCGTCGTTCGTCACCTTCTGGTCCCGGAGCCTGAAGCCGAGCCGGATGTAGCGGGTGCCCGGCTGGATCCCGGTGCGCGGCGTGTAGTAGGGATCGAAGTTATAGGTCGCCCCCTCGAAGCACTGGGCGTTCTCGGTCGAGAAGACGAACCCGGTCGCGTTGGCCCACGGGGTCCACGTCACCCGGTCGTTCGAGCCCTGGATCCAGAGCGACCAGTAGGTGGAGTTGTCGTACGGCAGGTTGACCCAGTCGTCAAACTGGAGCCGGAGCGCGGTCGTCGCCGTGTTCGGGCTGAAGACCCCCTGGATGTCCATCGGGGGGGTGGTCAGCATGGCGTCGACATGGTCGGGGACCATCCCGAAGCCGCTCCCCTGGAACGCAACCCAGACGTTGGACGAAAGGAAGAAGCACGTCGCCGGCACCGAAGTGCCTGGCGCGTTCTCGATATGCCACAGGGACCCCGGATTGGGCGAGGAGGTCGTCCACTTCGATGTCCCCGACTCCATGTCGTCCACGAAGCGCACGTTGCTCCCCTGCGCCGTGATCTTCACGTCGTCCACGCTGAATCCGGAAAAGCTGCCCGCGGAGTCGGCCGTGGAGACGCTCAAGTCCGAGCCGAAGAGGAACATCAGCGTGACCGGCTGGACCACCGTGGTGAACGAGTCCGGGATGTCGAGGGTCGCGCTGTTGCAGCTCGTCCCGTAGTCGCCCGAGTACGAGCCGAGCGTGTCCCACTTGGCGCTGGGGTTGTTCCCGCGGATCATGACCCAGGCATAGTCGAAACCGTATTCGGTCTTGCAGCGGTACTTGAACGTGAGCTTGTTGTTCGAGGTCCCGTTCAGGGTGATCGGCACGTTGGTCGTCAGCTTCTGCACCCAGTTATTGTCGTATCCGTCGCCGTGGGTGAAGCCGCTCTGCCCGCACCACCACGCGTTGCCCACGCAGGACTGGGTGCCCGACGCGAGGTGCCAGGCGTTCGGCTGACCCGCGCGGTAATTGATGACCCCCCACCCGGCCGTGCTCCCCTCGAGGTCGTCGAAGAAGATCTGGTGGCGGATCGTCGTCTCGGCGACAGCCGTGGTGCCGCGGTACGGCGTGTAGGTCAGCGGAAGGCTGGGGGTGAAGACGTCGGACATGTTCTTGACCACGGGCTTTTCCGCGGCGCCGGCGCGACCGACGGACGCGGCGAGAGCTATGGCGAGGACGGCCGATGAAAAGAGACGGATTCGTGAATGAGAACGCACGACGGGGACCTCGCTCGGTTGTCGGCCCTACAGATGCGTGAGGCTGCTGCCGCCCGCCCTCGGGGACCAAAGTGACTGGAAACAAAAACGAGGCTGGAGCCAACGGTTAGCAACCGCGGCTCTCGCCTCGAGCGTGATCACGGAACGGCTAGTTGCGAAACGGGGAGATTTCGCCATTGCCTCTTCTGGACCAGTGAGTGGGCCTAAGCCCTTCCGATGTCGTGTCGTTTTGCCTGAAAAGGGGTCTGTCCAAGCGAAACGCATTATATCATTACGCATTAGCGGGGTCAAGCCAGAACACTTGGCCCCCTGCTACGTGAAAGCCCCTATCCCCTCACCCCACTGACCTGTAAGCCGTTTTATTTCAGCAAGTTGACCGTTCGTGAGAGATATTCCCCACCTGCCTGTAAACGTATGAAATAGACACCTGACGCCGAAGGGCGACCCGTGTCGTCCAGGCCGTTCCAGGGGACGGAATGGCGCCCCGCAGCCAAATAGCTGCTCAACAGCGTGCGAACCAGCCGCCCCTGCGCGTCGTAGACGCGAAGCGAGGCCGCCGCGTCCCGCTTCAGGGTGAACTCGACCGTAGTGCGCGGATTGAACGGATTCGGGAAGTTCTTGAGGAGGCGCGCCAGAGTGGGAGCCGGGGTCGTTTCCACCCCGGTGGTGAAGCCGTACCCGATCTTGTAGAACGCTTCCTTGTTCTTCCCGAGGGATGCGGGAAACCGCTCGTCGGTCCAGGCCACGTAGGTTTGCCCGATCCCGTCATGCGTGATGGCCGGGAAGTGCTGCACCGAATTCGTCGTATCGGTCGCGGCGTAGACCAGGGGAATGTCCGCCCCCCAGGCGCCCGCTTTCCGCTCCTTGTAGAAGATATCGGGGTTCGAAGACCCATTC
>JBKJXM010000231.1:0-3716 GCA_046716305.1 Candidatus Eiseniibacteriota bacterium | reverse complement strand
GACCTGCTGGCGCACGTGGTTCATGGCGCCGGGGCCGTCCCTGATCGACACCCTGGGACTCCGCTTCGAGAACCTCTACGGCGCGCAGCTCGCCATCTCCTCCAAGCTCGACTTCCTGCTCTTCAACCGGGTGCTCGGGCTGGGCAATGAAGAGCCGGTGAGCCCGGCCATCGTGGACCGCATCGTCCAGACGTACTTGAAGAGCGGCGTGCACCGCTTCTTCATGCAGATAAGCCCCGTCGCCGAGCCGAAGGCGCTGACCGTCTGGCTGAAGGAGCGCGGCTTCCAGATGACCGAGCCGTGGGCCAAGCTGAAGCGCGGCGTGGGCCCCGTCGCGAAGGTGGATTTCGAGCCGACCATCAAGCAGGTCGCGCCGGCCGACAAGGCCGCGGCGGCGACCTGGGGGCGCATCGTGCAAACCGCGTTCGAGTTCCCGCCCGAGACCGCCGAGTGGTTCGCGGGGCTCGTGGATCTGGCGCGCTGGCGCGCCTATCTCGCCTACGAGGGGGAGCGCGCCGTGGGCGCCGCCGCGATGTTCATCAATGGCGAGTGGGCCTCGTTGGAGATCGGCGTCGTCCTGCCCGAAGCGCAGAACCACGGCTTCCACAGCGCGCTCATCGCCCGGCGCATTCGCGACGCCACGGCGGCCGGCTGCAAGACCCTCACGATGGAGACGTCGGCCGAAAAGGGGCAGGGGCGCGCACAGTCCTTCCGGAACGCGCGGCGGATGGGGTTTGATCTCGCCTACTTCCGCGAGAACTGGGAGTGGAACGGCTCGGTGGTTTAGCGGGGCTTCGGCTTCGGCTTCGGCTTGGGCTTGGGCTTGGCTGCGGCGGCGGGCTTGTCGGCTCCCAGGTGCTCCACCTTCCCACCTGCACCTTCGCTCCACCGCGCGGCCAGCACCCCGCGGTGACACTCGGCCGGGTCGCGCTCGAAGCACATGATGCAGACGCCCTTCCCCTCATCCATGTGCGACGCGATCAGCTCGGAGAAGCCCGTGAGGATCTCCGGATTCTCCGCCAGGTGCCGGCCGTAGGCGTCGAGCAAGGGGGCCAGCTCCGCCTCCTGTTGCCTCAGGCGCTTGGGATTCCCCGCGAACTGGGCGTGGACGTATTCGAGCCCCGCGGTCGCGGCGGTCGTCTGGAGCGACCCCTTCGCGAACCCCGGCTTATGGCTCCACGCCACGTCCCGCACGTCGATCAGCACGCCCACCCCGGCCGCACGCAGGAGCTCGAAGAATTCCTCCTGGGTCCGCTTCTCGTAGCCGTGCGTGTAGAGAGATCGCACCCTTCAAGCTTACCGCGTCTCCAGTCCCACCGAAAACGCGGTCTCCTTGTCTTCCAGCCCGTAGCCGAAGTCCGCGCGCAGCTCGCCCCGACCGCCTAGACCCGCGAGCCGGAGACCAGCGCCCACGTCGACTTGCCAAGGCACCTCGTCGCCCACGAGCGGGCGCCAGGCCTTCGCCGTGTCCACGAAGAGCGCCCAGCCGATCTTGATCGGTCTGATCTCCCACGGCCAGCCGCGGCGCTCCACGCCGGCGTGGAGGAGCCTCCGACCAAAGACCTTCCCGGTCACGATTCCCCCTTCGAGCAGCGGGTGTGCGCGAAGAAGCGCGCCGCGGCCGGTGCCCGTGCTCGCACCGGGCCAGAGCGCGAGCGGAGCGAAGTCCGACGCCAGGGAGTAGCCGGCTCGCGCGATCCAGTTGCCGCTGACGAACGACTGCGAGCCCCAGCGCGCCAGGGCTTCGTACGACTGGAACGGACGCACATCGTTGCCGCCCCAGCGTGCCGCGCTCGCGCGCATCGAGAGGCGATCGTTGCTGGGGCGGACTTCGACCGCGCCCTCGACGTTGATCGTCGAATGGACGGTCAAGGGACCTTCAGGGATCTCGAACCTGTCATACCCTCCGCCGATTTCCAGCCGAACGTCGGAAGTGGCCCAGTCCGCGTAGGAAAGCCCGACCCGATGCCTGCGCTCGCGCACCACCTCCGCCGCCATGTAGGCCTGCCGCTCCGCGAATCCCTCCAGGCGCCAGATTCCCGGACCCCCGGTCACGGCCGGCGCCTCCAGCGCCACAAGTACCCGGGGCCGATTCTTCTGGAATCGCCAGCGCGCGGTCCACACCTCCCCCAGTCGGAGCAGGCTCGACACGCGGAGCACGGCTTCGTTCGAGGCGGCCGCCCGCGCCGCGGACATCCCCGCGTCCACGAGGCCGTCGAACACGAGCGGACGCTCCACAACCGCCACGTTCACCTGCGCGCCACCCGCGGGGATCGGCTTCAGCTCCAGGCGCGCGGACGTGACCGAGGGAAGCTCGGACAAGCGCCTCTCGGCGCGCCGGTACTCCGCCCAGGTGAGCAATTGACCCGAAGGCAGATCCACCTGGTCGGCGACCGCCTCGTAGCGTGTGCGGCGGAGCCCGGTCACGCGAGTGAGATCGGCCCTCGGCTCCGAGACGTGGTTCCACGCGTCCAGCGCGCCCCGCACGTCGCCGCTCAAGTAGCGGCTCCCGGCGAGCAGTCGCCACGTGTAGGCGTCGCCGGGCTCGAGCACCAGCGCGCGCTGCGCCAGGAACGAGGCCGCGCGGTATTCCTTCGCACGGAACTTGAGCCCGGCCAGCTCGCGCACCGGCGCCGGCGATTGGGGGCAGAGCGACGCGGCCGCCGAGAGGAGCCCCTCCGCCTCGGCGTACGACCCTGCCCTCGCCTTCAGGATTCCCGCCTCCACCAGCGCGTCGCACCCCGCAACCGGAGCGCGGCCGGTGATGTCGGGGATGGCGGGCGCGTTGAATCCGGTCGTGTCGGGGGGAGGCGGCGGGGCCGTCACATCGTCGTGCACGGGCGCGCTCGTATCGGCGCCTCGAGGGGGCAGCACCAGCAGCGCCCAGCGCCCGGCCGCGGACCACGCCCGCCCAAAGTCCTCTTCCCTCTCGACGCGAAAGGGCGCGACGGCCGGATCGTGGAGAATCACCCCGCCGTTCGCCCACGCGAGGAGCACCACGTAATGCGCCACGCTCGACCCCGCGTCCACCAGAGCAATCACCGGCCTGCCACGCGCGAGATGGTCCTGCACGTCGGCGCGGGTGGCCTGGATCGGAAACGCGGACCAGCCGCGGCGGCGCACCTCGGCGACCAGCGAGTCGCCGCGGATCCCCGGATCGCCGGGAGCGATCAGCCGCGCGAAATCCTCGGCGCGGACGCGCGGCTCGCCCCAGTAGCGGAGCACCATCGCCAGCGCGGCCCCGCCGCACAGCGCTTCGCTCTGCGGCACGTAGGGCACGTCCAACAGCCGCACGGGCTCCCGCGGCCCCGCACTCCCGGAGTCAGGAGACGCGGCCCCCCGGGCCACGCCGCACAAAAGGAAAGCGGCCGACGCGAAAAGAACGCCGGCCGCCAGCCGTCGACGCATCAGTTGTCGTGCTTAGAGAAGCGCAATCAGAATCACCAGAGCGGCCACGATCACGATCACCATCATCCAGGAGATCCTCATGGTCTCCCCTCCGATGAATCCCGTGTTCGCCTGCCGAGCCTGCGACGCGAGCCGCTGAAGCTCGACGCCGGAGAGAACCCCGACCGCCGCGCTGGCGCGCTCTAGATCGAGTCCCGCGTTCCCGGCGATGCGCTGGAATTCGGAGCGAGCCATCAGGTCCCGAATCTCCTGCCGGTCAGCGGCCTCCGAGTGGAGTTGCGTGTCCATCTGAGCCTGGATATCGGTAT
>JBKJXM010000230.1:0-16085 GCA_046716305.1 Candidatus Eiseniibacteriota bacterium | reverse complement strand
TAGAGTCCCCCATAGCGCGAGGGCCATGGCCGGGGCGCGCCTCACGGGCTCCCCCGCTCGATCGCCTGCTCGAACGCCCGCTCGACCCCGAGCAGCTGCACCTCGCCGCGCTCCGGATCGGCCACGGCGAGGAGGTCGAAGGGACTCCATGCGATCGCGCCGGGGCGCCAGGGATGCGCCTCGCCGCCCAGCCCCCGGTCGAGCGCGCGCGCTCCCCCGGGGCCGAAGACCAGGATGCGCTGCCCCACGCCGTCCGCGGCGTAGACGTAGCCCCACCGGTCGCACGCCAGCGCGGTGATCGCCGCCGCCAGCGTGTCGCCCAGCGGCACGTTGCCGGCGAGCGCGCCGCTCGCGCGGAAGCGGCGGAGCGAGCCGGAGGCCGCATCCGCGATCCAGGTCTCGCCGTTCGACGCCGACACGGCCGCGCGAGGGACCGAGACCGAGTCCTCCGGCGTGAGGAAGCGGCCGGCGCGCGCGCGCGCGAGCGACCCGTCCAGCCGCACCAGGTCGCGCTCGCGCGGGGCCACCAGCCAGAGACGCCCGAATGCGTCCATCAGAAGCGACGCGCGCGGATCGCGCGCCTCGGCGGCCAGGTCGGGCGCGAGCGGATGCGAGGCGAGAAGGGACCCGTTCTTGTCGTACGCGCGAACGGCGGCCGCGGAACGGTCGAGGATCAGGATCGAGCCTCGCGAATCCGCCACGACGTCGCCGGGCTCGGCAAGGGTGGCCGCGTCCTCGCCGCTCACGGTGACTTCGTGAAGAAGGCGGCCCTCGGGGGTCACCTTCACCAGGCGCCGGCGCGTCGTGTCCAGGATGTAGAGAGCGCCGTCGGCGTCGAAGGCGAGGCGGGAGGGACGCGCGACGCCCCAGGCCCCCAGCGTGGCGCGGTCCAGCAAGAGCCCGGAGCGGAGAGCGGCCGGAGGACCGGCGTCCGCCTGCTTCAGGGCCGGCGCGGCGCGGGCCGGGACGGGAACGAAAATGGGTGATGCCCCCGCGGACGCGAGGAGGACGAAAAGAGCGGCGAGCCGGTTTAGAAGGAGCGCGTGAAGTAGAGCCGGCCGCTCCCGTCGGGGGCCGTGTCGGCGAGGAGAAGAAGCGGCGTGCCGTCGCCCGGGCGCTCCGAACGCGCCGCGTTGGACTGCTTCCGGCTGATGATCTGCGTGTCGATCGCGCTCAGGATCCGGTTCACGATGGCCGCGGCGATGGAGTATTTCGAGCGGTCGTAGGCGCGGCGTGAATCCTCCCGAGTCTCGCGGTAGGAGGTCTGAGCTTCTTCCGAGCTCCACGCCCAGGCTTGATCGCCCGACGGGAGCCGTTCGGCGACCCAGTCGTCCTGGGCGGCCGGGTCGGTCGGATAGAGATCCCGCGCCTCGCGGCGAAGGGTCTCTTCGTACGCGTCCGCGCCGGTTCCCCGCGAAGTCTGATACTGCCCGAGGAGCTTCCAATAGGTGTCGTCCGCGCTGCTCACGCCGACGCCGGCGTGCCGCCGCGCCTGATCGATGTAGTTGTCCTTCCGAAGATGACCCGCGACCTGGAACCAGACGAAGTGAGTCCAGATCGCCCCCTCTGCGATGAAGAACCCTCGAGCCCGTCCGTGTTCGCCCAGCTTCAGCTCGCCCGCTCCCGGCAGGAGCAGGGAATAGAGGAGCGCCTTCCGGCTTCCGGTTCGCTTCCCGCTCACCACTTCGGAGCGGGCCGCGTCGCCGGCCGCGAGCGCGCGGTCCTCGGCGGGCGGAGCGCCCGCGGACAGATTTTTGGCGAACGCCAGGGGGGACCAGGACGCTCTTTCGGAGAGCGAAGCCGCATCGGCCGCGCCCCCGAGCAGAAGGAGCGACAGCGCGATCGGAATGGCGGTCAGGCCGCTACAGCTTCCTTCGAATCTCAAATCCGACCGCGGTGTGGTCCGAGAAAGGCTTCGTGCGCATCTTGAACCGAATCTGAGTGTCCGCGCCGAGAACGGAGCGTGACCGATTCTTCAGCATTCGCAGCACGTCGACGGCGGAGACGACCCGGTTGACGAAGCTTCCGACGACGGCGTAGCGCGCGTTCTTCAGGAAGTTGTTGCTGGTGCCCCGCAAGCCCCGATAGGAGTTCCGGCTCGCCGGCGAGCGCCACCCACCTTCGTAAGTGCTCAGCTTGCCGATGTCTTCATAGTAGTGCTGCTTGTTGTTGGCGCGGAAGTACACGATGAGGCTGTCCTCGGGCGATCCCTCACATTGGCAATCGGCGATCCAGCGGGAGTAATCCCAATTTTCATCCGCGTAGGCCAGGTACTCGTCCTCCTTCGAATTGCCGCGCTCGCGATAGTAGAAGTAGGTCGCCCAGGCCACGCCCTCCGCTCCCAGGTGCGCCCACCCCCGCTTGTTCCCCGCATAGAGATGTCCCGCGCCGGGCAGGAGCACATTGTAAAGGAAGGCCCGGCCAGTAGACTTGTGTACTTCGGTGCGCATGGAAGGCATCCCTCCGGAGGCGGAGGGCGGCTCGACGGGCGCGGCGACGATGCTGGAATCGGCGATGGCGCGCTGGGCGAGCAGAATATCGGAGGTCGCGAGGGGCTCGAAGTCGAGCATCGAGGCGAAACTGCCTCCTGTCCACAAACCTAGACAGAGGAAACAGGCAATTACAGCCATCTGCGGTGCGCGAGGTGTCAGGATTGGATGCCCTTCAGCCGGCGAAAGATAGTGCAACTTCAATGGTTGATTATACCTCCAGAACAGCTCATCGGACAACCGCGAACTTCCGGAAGGCCACTTCGCTGGCCCCGCCCCGCTTTACCTCGATACGAACCAGGTATACCCCGCTGGCCATGTCCCGCACCGGTATCCGGGCCACATTTTCAGCGGGTTGGGTGGAGCCCGAAACCCGTTTCACTTCGTTCCCCAGCGGGTCGAGGATCCGGATGTCGACCGACCCGACACCGTCCGCCAGGGTGTAGGCAATGCCCACGTCCGCCCCCCGAGCCGGGTTGGGGAAGGTATAGAGCGAACCCCGTGCCAAACCGGTAGGTAGAGCGGCGACGGCCAGGAGGTCCGAGTCCCCCATCACCGAGGTGTGGCGCCGGTTTCCGGCGTATCCGATCCAAGGGGATCGGCGAGAAGTCCCGTCTGTCGTGGCGAACGCGCTGTCGGCGCGAACCCCTATCTGAAACGCGTTCCAGAGTCCGTCCCCACCGGGTGCCACGATGTGCTGCCACGCCGGGCCGGGCGGGTCGGGGGGGTTCGAGGCGTCGTTGAGCGAGAGGAAGAGGGGGGAGATCTCGGCGCCGGGTTGGCTCGCTATGGGCCAGCCGGGCAGCGACCGCCCGTCGTCTTCCAGCGCGACCAGCACGCCGTTCCGCGGCGCGACCAGAAGCTCCGAAGCGCCGTCTCCGTCGAGGTCGGCGACCACGGGCGAGCCCGTTCCGCCCAGGGCACCCGCGCCGTAGCGCGCCGCGAGCGACACCGGCCATCCCTCCGGCTCGACGCCGTTTCGATTCCACCGGTGCGCCAGACCCTGATCGTCAACCGCGAAGATCTCGGGATAGCCGTCGCCGTCCAGATCCCCGGCCGCGGGCGCGCCGTCGAGGCGAGCGACCACCGAGACAGGCCATCCCGGCAGCTCCTGCCCGTTCAGGTCCAGCGCGTGCACCAGGCCCTGCCCGCGATCCATGACGATCACCTCGAGATTCCCGTCCGCGTTTCGATCGAGATCCACTCCCAGAATGTACGGGCGGAAATTCGCGCCCCCCACGTTCCAATGGAGATCGGTCACGACGGGATCTTTCCCCAGCGGACTCGTGACGCGGACGATGCCGTTCTGAAGCGCATAGGCCACCAGGTAGCTCCCCGGAGGGCCGCGGAACCGCCCGACGGCGAGGTTCCCCACGACCGGCTGAACCACTCGCACCGCTCCCACCCGGAGCGTGTCCGAGATCGCGGCGACGAACGGCGGAAAGAAGACGCTGTCCGAGCCCGCGATCGCGAAGATCCGCCCGTCGCTCGAGCCCACCAGAACCTCGCCCAGCGGGCTCAGCGCGGGCGCGGTCGTCGCCGTGACACCGGCGCCCAACGAGGGTGGCCAGCCGGTGAGCGGAGCCGACGAAACCGAGTCGCGCGGGTTCGCGCGGAAGGCGTAGACCGCGCCGTCTTCGGCGGTGGCGACGACGGCGGCGCCGTGGAGCGAGAGCGGGTTCGACCGGAAGAGACTGTCGGCCAGGAGCACCGGGACGCGGATGGGCGCCGGGAGCAGGGCGAATCGCCCGTCGTCGTTCGCGGTGTAGAAGGGCTCCCCGTTCGACATCCAGGCCAGAATCACGCTGTCGGCGGAAGCCACGACGTTCCGGTTCCCGTCGCGGCGCAGGCTGCCGTACGTGGGGGGATCGCCGCTCAATCCGAACCGCGTGAACACGGGCCAGCCCTGCGCGCGCCAGTCGGAGCGGATCCCGATCTCCATGTCGACGCCGGCGGGCGAGCCCACGGTGATCGAAACGTGGCTCTGCGCCCCGTCGTTCGTAGCCGTCGAGGGGCTGGTGTCGGGCGCGAGCCTCGTGTGGTTTCCCACGAAGTAGGGGTCGTACGGGCCGCCGTAGAACCACCGCGAGTTGGGGGCGCCGATGTCCTCGATTCCGTCGGCTTCCTTGACCGCGACGCCCCGCCTCTCGGGGTTGGAGTTGATGCCATAGTCGGGAGGGATGTTCGGGCCGAAGATCACCGTGTCGTCGATGTGCCAGACCAGGATTCCCTGACCCGGCAGGAGGAAGTCGTACTCCTTGTCGCCCAGCGAGTCGGCCGGGTCGGCGCTCGAGAGCCCGGGGCCCTGGATCACGTTCGTCGTCGAGTCGCGGTCCAGGTAGACCGTGTTGTCGCCGTTCAGATCGGTCTCGCGGTTCTCGATCAGGTAGTACTCGTCCCCGCCCAGCGGGACGTAAAGGATGCGGTCCGAGAGCTCCGTGGCGCGGAGGGTCGTGCTGTCCCGGCGGCCCGGGTCGAACAGGTCGAGCTTGTCGGGCCAGAGCGTCGTCTTGCACCAGGGATCCAGGCTGGTCGGCATCACCCCTGTCGCCTCGGAGATCGTCCCGGTCCGCTGATCCTGGACGAGAGTCGTGAGGAGATACCCCGAGTCCATGTTGCTCCAGATCCCCACCGCCGGGTAGAAGGTGTTGATGTCGTAGAGGTCGGGGAGCCCCTGCGTGTGGCCGAACTCGTGCGCCATCGTCCCGTTCAACGCGCCCAGGAAGCCGTCCTGGTTCTCGGTCTCGGGCATCACCATCCCGCCGTAGATGGCGACCGCTCCTCCATTCACGGTGACGGAATCCTCCAGGTTGATCTGGAACGTCGGGAAGTCGCGCGGGCTGTCCCCGCGCAGATCGGTCTGAAAATCGGCCCCGGCGTGGAAGATGGTCACCACGTCGAATTCCCCGAAGGGAATCGAATCGGTCTGGTCCGCCTTCTGGATCGCTTCCTTGAAGAAGCGCTGCGCTTCATCGAACGAGGCCTGCCCCAGCGTCCACGGGCCGTAGTCCCCCGTGTCGCCCAGCCGGTAGGTCAGCGTGTCGGCCTTGGGGTAGACGTCGTATTCCACGACGAGATTCCCGTAGGAGACGAACCCCCAGTACCGCGCCATGGCCTGCAGATGGGACACGAAGAAAGCGCGATTGTGCGGCGGCGGATCGATCGGGATGCCCAGCGCCTCCCCGTCTCTCAGGTCGAAGCGCCCGTCCGTGGTGGTGGTCTGCGAGCCCAGGCGGTCCGTCTCGAAATCCACCCGCAGCCCGAGCACGCGCACCGTCTCCGGCACGCCCGCGAAGGCGACCGTGCGCGCGAGCTGCCCGGTGCCCAGCGAGGGAGCGAGGAGCGGCGCGCGGCCGCCGCTGATCCAGGGATCGCGCCGCGCGGCTCCCAGATGATGCGGGAACGCCCGGGCGCGCTCCACGCGGCGGGCTTCCACCGTGCGCGGAGCCGGACGGGCCGCGGGCGCCGGCGGGCGCCCGATCTTGAGCTGGTTTAGCGGACCGCCCGCGGACGCGGACACAGAAGGAGCCAGACCCGCGAGAAGGGCCTGGCTCCCGATGAGGACGCCGATGAATCGAAGAAGGAGCGCGGGGCGCGTGCCGGCGAACACGAGCCGCACTGGACCGATCTTAGAAGTGGTAGCCGACCGTGAAGCGGCTCACGCGGTCCAGAAAGCTCGACTGCGGAACGGACGCGTAGTCGAACCGGATGCCGCGGTAGTTGAGGCCCATCCCGAACGTGAAGTCCGTGACGTCGCCGCGCGGGTCGCTGATGTACCCGGCACGAAGCGCGATGAGCCGGTTGAACTCGTACTCCGCCCCGGCGTCCCACACGTCGACGGCGAGGGTGCGGCCGGGAATCAGAAACCGCGACGCGTCTGCCGCGATGAGCACCCGGTGCGCCTCCGTCTCGAACGGCGTATAGGCCGCGCCGATCCGGATGTTCCGGCCCAGCGGGTCGGACTGGTCTTCGTCGATGTAGGAGATGTCCGGCCCCAGGTTGGAGAGGGCCGCGCCGATCGATGTTCTCGACCCGGGCATCTTCATGAGGAGGCCGAGATCGGCGGCGAACGTGGTGCCACGGCCGTCTCTATCGTCCAGGGTCACGGCCGCGGGAGCGAGGTCCACGCGGATCAGCTTCAGCGCGATTCCGAACCCCAGGTTGTCGGCCAGCTCCGTGCCATAGCCGATGCCGGGGACGACTTCATAGGATGTGAACTCTCCCGTGACGTCGCCGTTCACGTCGGTCGCTTCGCTCTTGCCGTAGCTCAAGTAGGCGACGCTGGCGGCCAGGCCGCCCCACCCTTCCACGTGCTGCGCGTAGGCCGGGTAGGACCAGCTTACGTCATCGGCGAGACCGGGAACGAGCTGCGAGTACGTGAGCGAGATGTCATGGCCGCGAATGAAGGCGAGTCCGCCCGGATTCCACCAGATCGCGTTGGCGTCGTTGGCGATGGCGGTGAAGGCGCGGCCCATGCCGTCGGCGCGGGCCCCGGGGGCGAACAGAGTCGAGATACCACCGGCTTCGGATTGGGCTCGGGCGGTTGTGGGGACACCCGCCAGGAGAATCAGACCCAGGCAGGCGGAGAGAATGCGGCTCATTCCAAGACCTCCTTAAAACGATGCAAGAAGGGACGCCGAAAGCGCCCCCGACGTGACCTCTATCGTAACGCAGGTCTTCGCCGCGTGCAAGCGCTTCCACCAGTTGGGCTTACTCCGCACGGAGTGCCCGAGCCACCGCGGTGACCCGATTCCCTCCGGGCGCCTCCGCGGTAAGTTTCACCAGATAAACCCCAAGGGCTACTTTTTCTCCCTCCGAATCGCGGCCGTCCCACGGGATGTAGTTCTCACCCGACTTCCCTTCGATCGTGAAGTCGCGCACCCGCCGGCCGGAGACGGTCAGGATCTGCACCCGGAGCCGCGCCGCTCGATTGAGCCGAGCATGGACGTAGGTGTCCCGCGGGAACGGGTTCGGATAGTTGAAGACCTCGGTCATCGTCAGGGCGGCATCCGGCCCCGCGCCTTCGGAGACGTCGATGATGAACGTGGCGACCCCCACGTTCCGATAGGCGTCGGAGGCGTGCACTTCCAGGAGGTGCGCCCCGCCGGAGAGCTGCGGCAAGGTGAGCGTGGCCGTGCCCCGCGTGTAGCTCGACGGCTCGTAACGGAAGGTGGGGGTCAGATCGATCGGAGTGCCCCGGTCGTCCACGATGACGAAGATGCCGTGCGCATTGTCGAAGCGGGTGAGGTCGACGCCGCTCGAGTCCTCGATCTCGAACGTGAGGACCGCACCGGGGGCGTAGCTCGAGTCGCCGCCCGCGGCCGGACGGAGCCGGATCGTGGGGGGCGTCTGGTCCACGCGCGGCGACAGCGCGGCGGCGATGATGAGCGAGTCCGCGGCCAGCCCGACCCCCTCGCCGCCCGCCGACGAAAGGAGGGCCCGGAGCTGTGTGCCGCGCCCGACCACGCGCCCGTCGGTGGGGACCACGAAGCGCAGCGTGAAGGCGCCGCTGTCGAGCGTGGTCTCCCCCCGGTAGAGAACGGGACCGGGGAGGTAGTAGGTCGTCGGGACGTTGACGCCGTTCACGGTCGAGAGCTGGACGCGCGGCGACGGTGGGCCCAAGACCTCGAGCAGGACGGTTCCGGAAGAGGCGGCGTCGCGCGTGACGTCGTCCGCATTCAGCGCGTGCCCCCGGATCACAAGGACTTCTCCGCGCGGGATGGAGTCGAGAGGCCCTTTCTCCCACTCGCCCCGCCCTCGCGGAAGAGGCGGCGTGACCGCCGGCTCGCCCAGGAAGATGTATTTGCGGGCCACCTGGTTCATGTTGACGCCCTTCGCCAGCGCCCACGCGAGCCCCGCCGTTCGGAGCGTGTCGGGGCGCGGCGCCCCGGAGGGCAGCCGGAGCGGGAAGAGCGAATCCACGAACGAGTCGTTGAGCCGCGTGCTCTCGAACCCGAACACATCGCGGCTCGCGGCCAGGGAGACCGCGGCGCCTCCGCCCTCGTGGCGGAGGAGCAGCTCCGCCAGCCCCTCCCGCCCGTTTTCGTCGAACCGGCCGACCGTGCACGAGAAGAAGCCGAAGATGGAGGGGCGCGACGCGTTGGTCAGCCGCGCCAGGTCGGACGAGCGGAAGACCTGCTCGTCCGCCAGGAAATCCTCGTTCCCGTGTCCGATGTAATCGACCATCCAGTTGCCCGCGTTCACCGCCGCGATGAACGCGTCGCGCGCCTTCGGCTTGGACGTCTTGAAGGAATCGGCGAACGCATAGTCGTTCAGGTAGACCTTCTCGCGCCGGACTGCGAAGGGAATGTGAAAGGCGTCCTTCCGCTCCATCTGCCGGACGTGGTCGATGCCGACCAGGTCGCGCATGGTTCCGGGGGTCGACCATTTCCAGGCGTCGTCGGCGGTGAGGAGCACTCGCGTTCGCCACCAGTCGAACTCCGCCGTCCGATCGAACGTCGCCCGCTTCCCGCGCACCAGGGCCATCGCGTCGGCCGGATCGTGCGCCGGCAGACGGCCGACCGCGAGGTCGAAGAGCTGGTCCCCCGGGCCGTCCAGGAAGGCGAAGAAGTCGTCGGAGATGTACTGGGCCTGGATGGAGGCATCCCAATACTCACCATGGGTGGGCACCCAGTCCGGCGTGGCGGATCGCGTGTAGTTCTTTGGATCTTCCGAGGCGTCCCCCAGGAGGCAGAGATAGAGCGGGCCGGCCGACCAGTGGCGCGACGCGTACACCAGGAGATTCCGGATGGCGACGGGGTCCGGGCGCCCGCCCGCCAGCTGCGCGTAGATCCGGTCCGTGGTCGCGATCGCGGCGCGCGGCGACGCGACGCCGGGGAGCCGCGTCGAGCGCTCCACCGCCAGCGATTCGGCCGCCGCCAGGAAGGCCGGCGGCGCGACGATCAGATACTCCGCCGCGTTCGCCGGGTCGAGCAGGTCGGACAGAGCACGCGGGGTCGACAGCGGCGCGTAGAGCGAGAGCGCCGGCGTCGGGGCGCGCGCGGTGGACACGAGGGAGTAGCGCGGACGATAGCCCGGCCCGGCGCTGTCCTCGACGGTCAGCGTGAAGGGAGACGCGGCGCCGGACCACGCGCCGCCCACCAGCCGAACGGGTGCTTCCGGATCGGTGCGATCCAGAAGCCATGCGGCCGTGGTGTCGGTGATCCCACCGATCGCGTAGCGCACGCGCCCCGCGGCGACCGAATCGGGAGCGGCGAACCGAAGGGTGTCGTTCACCGCCACGAGCGCGCGGGGGTAGATGGCCTCGTACCAGGCAAGATACTGCACGTCGACACGCTGCGAGCCCAGGTAGGGGATCTCGATCTCCAGCGAGTCGAGCGCGCCGTTCGTGCGCAGCCCGGACACCACGATGTCCCGAGGCTCCGTGAAGTTCCACCCCGCGGTGTCGGCGAGGACGCGGTTCCAGTAGACCCGGGTCACGTGGTCGAACTGATTATCGGTGGAGATGCCCGAGCTCCACATCCGGACGCGGAGGGACACGGCGCCCCCCGGCAGCGCACCGGGCAGCGCCGTCGGAAACCGACGGCGGGTCGTGGCCTGAACGGACTGGATGAGGCTCATGAACCAGCGCTCCCAGCGGAGCGGCGGCTTGAAGAGGTCGAACGCAGCGGTCTGGTTCTCTTCGATGTGCACCCGATGCGTGACCGCGGTATAGAGCGGCGCCGCCGGGGTCACCGGTGCCGCGTCGCGGGTCGCCATCCGCCGCGGCGGCACGGGTCCGAGCCCGGGTCCCCACGTGAGCCAGAGCGGCTCCTGATCGGTGCGCTGCGTCTCTTCGTATTCGGTCCCGCCTCCCCGGCGGAGGTCGTAGCCGAAGCCGGTCTCCCCACTCGCGTGGAAGTAGAGAGCGTCCCCGCCCCCGAAGACGCCGTCCCCGTTCCCCGTCACCTCGATCGCGCATTCGCGGAGCGAATCGGGTCCCGTGTCCACGTCGAGGCTCTCGGGAAGATCGCCGGGGTTGGCGCGAAAGAGGCGGAAGGTGGCCGGGTCGATGGCGCCTGGAGTCACGCCCGCGGCGGCGAGATCGGACGGCGTGACGCGGTAGAGTCCCCCGCGCGGCACCATGAGCCGCACCCAGGTCCGCGTCGGATCGACGCGCATCGGACCCACGGCGGCGCGCGCGCCCAGCCGGCGGGGCGCCGCGAGTCCGCTTCGGGCGCGCGCCGCGTAGCGCGGTCCGGCCGCGCCGGCGACGATGGCGGCGTGCGTCGAGACCGCGGCTCCCGGAGCGGGCGTGGCGAGCGGCGTCTCGGGGCGGTCCCACGCCACGTCCAGCACGATCTCTTCCGCGATCCGCGCTTCCCGGGTCGCCGGGTCCCACGTGACCGGGGCGAGCGTCACGGCGAGCACGCGCTCGCCGGCGGAAGCCATCGGCGTCGCGCGAATCACCGCGGGCGCCTCTCCAGCGCCGGCGAGGGCGCGGTAGCCGGGGCCCGAGAGCGCCTGGGCCAGCGCGCGGGGCGACGAGCGGCGCCGCACGAATTCCTCGCCGACGAGACGAGGAATCGGCGTCGGCTCGAGGGTACCGAGCGATCGCGCGCCCCGGCGCGCGCCCCGCACCTCGGGCGTGGCGCCCCACGGGACGCGCAAGAGGACGCCGCGCGTGGGCAGGGCGGGCTCGCCCCAGGCGGTTTCGACCGACCCGCCGGGGATCTCGATCTCCGCCAGGTCGAATCCGAACACGCGCCCGCGGGACACTTGCGCCTCACCGATCGGTACGCGCACGCGATAGCCGGTGGGCGATACCGATTCCACGATCGTCGGCGGGACGGCTTCGGGGCGCGGGAGCGATTCCTGGGCGGAAGCCGCGGAGGGGAGCGCGGCGGCGAGCGCGAGCGCGGCCGCAGCGACGAGAACCGAGAACGGCGCGCGGCGGCGGATCAAGCGGGGTCGAACCGCTCGGCTTCCTCGATCAGCATCACGGGGATGTCGTCCACGACCAGAAAGCGGAGCCGGCATTTGGCGCAGATCAGCCGCTCGGCGGCTCGGTCGTACACAAGGTCTCCGCGGCATTGGGGACAGACCAGGATCTCCAGTAGCTCGTCGCTGAGCGGCATGGCTCAGGCCCGAGAGGCGGCCGCAGGGGCCGCGCTCTCCTCCAGATACACACCCATCCGCATGTACTTCTCCAGGCGCCGGTCCAGAAGCTCCTGGGCCGGCAGCCCGATCAGGGCCCGAATATGGCGCAAAATGGCCTCCTGGACGCGCCGCGCGCTCTCCTCCGGGTCGCGGTGCGCGCCCCCCACCGGCTCCGGGATCACCTCGTCGATCACCTTCAGCTCGAGCAGGTCCTTGGCGGTCAGCTTCAGCGCCTCCGCGGCCTGCTCGGCCTTGCTCGAGTCCTTCCAGAGGATGGCCGCGCACCCCTCGGGGGTGATGACGGAGTAGATCGAGTTCTCGAGCATCATCACGACGTCCCCCACGGCGATGGCCAAGGCGCCTCCCGATCCCCCTTCGCCGATCACCACGGTCACGATCGGGACCGCGAGGTGCGCCATCTCGAGAATGTTCCGCGCGAGGGCTTCCGACTGCCCGCGCTCTTCCGCGCCCAGACCCGGGTAGGCGCCCGGCGTGTCGACCAGCGTGACGATGGGGATGCCGAAGTTGGCGGCCAGGCGCATCAGGCGGAGCGCCTTCCGATACCCCTCCGGATGCGCCATGCCGAAATTGCGGTGGATGTTCTCCTTGGTGTCGCGCCCCTTCTGGTGACCCACGATCACCAGCGGCATCCCGTCCACGATCGCGAGTCCGCCGACGATGGCGGGATCGTCGGCGAAGCGGCGGTCGCCGTGCAGCTCCACGAAATCGGGCGCGAGGATCTTTAGGTAGTCGAGCGTATAGGGGCGGCGCGGGTGGCGCGCGAGCTTGACCCGCTGCCAGCGCGTCAGCTTGGAATAGATCTCCTGGCGGAGCTTGTCGGCCTTCTTCTCCAGGCGGCGCACCTCTTCCTGGGCCGCCGCGTTCCCCTCGTCGGCCAGGCCGCGGGCGTCCTGGATCCGCCGCTCCAGATCCAGGATCGGCTTCTCGAAGTCGAGCCAGGTTCCGTTCACGGGTTCTCTCCCACGTCTCAGAAAGGAACGACCTCCGGACGTTCATCCGAGCTGCCTGCCGCCCCGGCGTCGGGAGCGGCGGCCGGTCCCGTCACCGTCACCGCGTTCTGGCCAAGCCGCTCGCGGAGCGCCGCGAGGAGGTCCTCGCTGGGCGACACGAGGAGCCGGCGCGCCCGAATGGTCGTCGCCACTCCCCCCGAAGCCCCCGGAACCCGGAAGTATACGGGGCTTTCCCCGGGATGGCGAACCAGGAGCGACCGGATCTCTTCCAGGGACACCGACGAGCCCGCCGGACCGAAGTCGAGGGTCACCTGGATCGGCCCCCCTTCGCCGGGAGGCGCCACCGGCCGGATGGCCGTCAGCACCATCTTCGGCTCGGCATCCTCGCGCACGTTCACGCGCCCCCGGGCCTCCACCACGGTCCCCGGCGCGAGCGCGCCGCGGCTCCGCTCGTAGAGATCGGCGAAGAGCGTCGTCTCGACGCTCCCGCGCAGGTCCTCGATGGTCACGAAGGCCATGGGGCGCTTGTTCCGGTCCACGTGCGGCTTCATCGCGGCGACCAGGCCGACCAGCGTGACGTCCTGCCCCTCGCGGCACTCGCGGAGGCGGTCGGTCGAGTGGGTCGCGCGGGCCTCGACGATGTGCCGGTAGGCGGCGAGCGGGTGGTCGGAGAAATAGAACCCGAGCACCTCCTTCTCGCGCCGGAGCCGCTCGTCCAGGCCCCACGGCGCGACCAGCGGAAGCGGCGGATCGGCCGCAACGGGAGTGGCGTCGGCCCCGAAGAGATTCTCCTGATGCTTCGCCACGCCGCGGGCGCGCTCCTGGACCTGCGCGAGCAGATCCCCGACCGCCTCGAGGAGCTGCGCGCGGTCGCCGTCCAGCCCGTCGCACGCGCCCGCCTGGATGAGCGATTCGATGACGCGCCGGTTCAGCGCCGCGGTCTCGACCCGGCGCAGGAAATCCCCGAGCGACTGGAACGGCCCGGCCCCGGTGCGCGCCGCGACGATCGCCTCGACCGAGCCGTGCCCGACGTTCTTCACCGCCGCGAGCCCAAAGCGGATCGCGTCCCCTTCGAGCGTGAACGAGGCGGCGCCGCGGTTGACGTCCGGCGCGAGGGTCGCGATGCCCATGCGCCGCGCTTCCTCCACGAGGGCCACGATGCGGTCGGTGTCGCCCACTTCGCTGGTCAACGACGCGGCGAGGTAGGCAGCCGGATGGTGCGCCTTCAGGTACGCGCACTGGTACGAGAGGAGCGCGTAGGCCGCGCTGTGCGCGCGCACGAAGCCGTAGCCCGCGAACTTCTCCATGAGGTCGAAGACCTCCCCGGCCTTCTTTTTCGGCACGTCCCGCGCCTCGCACCCGTCCAGGAACGCTTCCTTCATGCGCGCCATCTCCTCGGGTTTCTTCTTCCCCATGGCGCGCCGGAGGAGGTCGGCCTGGGCCAGCGTGAAGCCGGCGAGCCGGTTCGCGACCTGCATGACCTGGTCCTGGTAGGCGATGACGCCGTAGGTCGGCTTCAAGATGGGCTCGAGCGCCGGGTGCATGTACGTGACCTTCTGCTTCCCGTGCTTCCGCTTCACGAAGTCGTCGATCATGCCACTCTGGATGGGGCCGGGGCGGAAGAGGGCGTTGATGGCGATGATGTCCTCGAACGTGTCGGGCATCAGCTTCCGCAAAAGCTCGCGCATCCCCGAGGACTCGAGCTGGAAGACCCCGACGGTCTGTCCTTTGCTCAACAGCTCGTAGGTCGCCGGGTCGTCCAGCGGGATCGACTTGAGATCGATCGCGGCCCCGGTGGACGCCTTCACGTGCGCCGTCGCGTGCTCCAACACGGTGAGCGTGCGGAGCCCGAGGAAGTCCATCTTCAACAGCCCGACCTTCTCGAGCGAGTTCATGTCGAACTGCGTCGTGAAGTCGCCCTTGGGGGAGCGGTAGACCGGGACGTAGTCCATCAGCGGACCGGGCGCGATCAGGACGCCGGCCGCGTGCGTGGAGGCGTGGCGAGCCAGCCCCTCCAGCGCCAGGGAGCAGCGGAGGAGACGGGCGTGGGTCTCGCTCTGCTGGGGCAGCAGGCGCAGCTCGGGCACCATCTCGATCGCCTTCGGAAGCGTCATCCCCAAGTCGCCCGGCACCATCTTCGCGACCTTGTCCACGTCCGCGTAGGACATGCCGATCGCGCGCCCCACGTCCCGGACCACCGCGCGCGCCGCCATCGTCCCGAACGTGATGATCTGGCTGACGCTCTCGCGGCCGTACTTCCCGACCACGTAGTCGATCACCTTCTGCCGCGACTCGTAGGAGAAGTCGATGTCGATGTCGGGCATGCTGACCCGCTCGGGGTTCAGGAAGCGCTCGAAGAGCAGATCGAACCGGATCGGGTCGATGTCGGTGATGCCGAGGCAGTAGGAGACGATGCTTCCGGCCGCGGAGCCGCGCCCGGGTCCCACCGCCACTCCGTTCGTGCGCGCGTAGTCGGTGAAGTCGCGCACGATGAGGAAGTAGCGCGCGTACCCTACCGTGCAGATCGTGTCCAGCTCGTAGGCGAGGCGCGTCCGGTGCACGTCCTGGACGGCGTCGCCGTAGCGGCGGGCCAGCCCCTCGGCCGCGAGGCGCCTCAGATAGGCCTCCTCGCTGTCGATCTCGGGCGGGAGCGGAAACGCCGGGAGCTGCACGCGCTCGGTGTCCAGTTTGAGGTCGCACCGCTCCGCCACGACCAGCGTGTTCCGGAGGGCGTCGGGCACGTGCCCGAAGAGCGCTTCCATTTCCTCGACCGACTTCACGTAGAGTTGATCGGTGGCGAAGCGGAAGCGGTCCGGGTCGAGCATCGTCTTCCCGGTCTGGATGCAGAGGAGCACCTCGTGCGCCTCGGCGTCCTCGCGCGCGAGATAATGGCAGTCGTTGGTCGCGACCACCGGGATCCCCATCTCCTTTCCGAGCAGCACCAGCCCTTCGGCCGCGGTGCGCTCGTCGGGAATTCCGTGGTCCTGCACCTCGAAGAAGTAGTTCTCGGCGCCGTAGAGGTCCCGGTACCACGCGGCGGAAGCCTTGGCGCCGGCCAGGTCCCCGGCCACCACGCGCTGCGGGACCTCGCCACGAAGGCAGGCGCTCAGGCAGAGAAGCCCGGACGCGTGCTTCGCGAGAAGCTCCTTGTCCACGCGCGGCTTGTAGTGAAAGCCCTCGATGAAGCCGAGGGAGGAGAGCCTCATGAGATTCCGGTAGCCCTCGCGGTTCCGCGCGAGGAGCACCAGGTGGTCGTACGCCCCCTTCCCGTCGGGCCCGCGCGACTTCTCCGTGCGTCCGCCATGCGCCACGTAGACCTCGCAGCCGATGATCGGCTTCAGTCCCGCCGCCGTGGCCATGCCGTAAAACTCGACGGCCCCGAAGAGATTCCCGTGGTCGGTGAGCGCGAGCGCCGGCATGCCGAGCTTCTTCGAGCGGTCGATGAGCCGGTCCAGCCGGCACGCGCCGTCGAGCAGCGAGTAGTCGCTGTGGTTATGGAGGTGGACGAAGCTCGCGCTCACGCGAC
>JBKJXM010000229.1:0-3053 GCA_046716305.1 Candidatus Eiseniibacteriota bacterium | reverse complement strand
GACACGGGCTTGGCCCCAAGCGCCATTCGGATTCCGATCTCCCGCCTCCGCTCGGTAACGCCGACCAGCATGATGTTCATGAACCCGATGCCGGCCACCACCAGCGCGATGATCCCGATGACGAAGGCCGCGAGCTTCACCCCCATGCTCATCTTGTTGAACTGGGTGATCAGGCTGGCACTGTTGAAGAAGGAGAAGTTGTCCTCTTCTCCGGGCTTGACCCCCCGGTCGCGACGGAGCACCGCGCGGGTCTCCTCGATGGCGTCTGCCGTCAGATCGGGCGTCTTGGCGCGGACCGTGATGTTCACCGAGCGCGCGAATCCGTCCCGTCCCACCAGTCCATACGTGTTCACGAACGTCGAGACGGGGATCAGGATGTAGTTGTCGAAACCCCCTCCGAAGGCGGACTTCTTTTCATCGAAGACCCCGATTACCTCGTATTTCCGGCCGTCCACGCGGATGTCCTTTCCGACCGGGTCGCTGAACGGATAGAGCTTCTTCGCGAGGGCGTGGCCGATAACCGCGACCTTGCGCGCGCTCTTCACGTCGATGGGCGAGAGATTCCGCCCCAGCCCGACGTAGTGGGTGTTGTTTTCCGGGTACTCGGGCGTGCCTCCGACGATCGAGATATTCGGATTGGTGGAGGTGCCCTTGTACTGCGCGACGAAGCCGAAGTCCCATATCTCGGAGCCGACCAGGTCCACGGTCCCGACGTGCTCCCGGATGGAGGCGGCGTTCTCGAGCGTGAGGGGGGGCCGGCGCATGGCCTTGCGCCGCTCGGCGGCCGAGCCGAACCCGCCCGCCGGCCACTTCTGGACCTGGAAGGTCTGCGCTCCGAGGACGCTCATCTCGCGCTCCAGGGTCCCCTGCACCACGGCGATCGCCGTCATCACGGCAATGATGGACGCCACGCCGGCCACGATTCCGACCAGCGTGAGGACGGAACGGAGCTTGTTGCTGAGAATGGCCCCCATCGACATGAAGAGGGTGTCGAACGGATTCATGGCCGCGCCTCCCGAGCCCGAGGGCTACTCATAGCGGAGCGCCTCGATCGGGTCGAGGCGCGCGCCGCGAAACGCGGGGACCACGCCGGCGACGATCCCGACCCCGATCGACACGATGACCGCGATGACCAGGATGGGGAGCGAGATGCTCGCGGGCATGACCATCTTGTTCACGACGGCCGTGATGATGGTGGCCAGAACGATCCCAATGGCGCCGCCCAGGAGGCAGATGGAAGCCGACTCGAAGAGGAACTGGAAGAGGATGCTCCGGCGCGTGGCGCCGATGGCTTTGCGGATGCCGATCTCCCGGGTCCGCTCGGTGACCGAGACGAACATGATGTTCATCACGCCCACCGCGCCCACGAAGAGGGAGATGCCGGTCACCAGGAGGCCGACCAGGAGCACCACGCCCATCACGCTGTTGAAGCTCCCCACCAGCGTGTCCAGCTTGTTGATCGAGAAATTGTCGGGCTCGGAGGGCCGGAGCTTCCGGATCGAGCGCATCTCACCGATCATCTCGTATTCCAGATCCCGCACCGACTCCTGATTGGGCGCCTTCACCGCGATGTTCACGTCCTGGCGTCTGTGCGCGCCGCCGAACGCGCTCACGTAGGAGGTGATCGGGATGAAGATCTGCCGATCGAAGTTCGGCCCGCCCATGAAGCTTCCACCCTGCTTCTCCATCAGGCCGATCACCCGGAACGTCGTCCGCCCGATCCTGATGTCCTTCCCCAGCGGATTCATCGTTCCGAAGACCCCCTGCCGGACGTCGGTGCCGATGACGCAGACGTTCTTCCGGAAGCGAACGTCGAAGGGGAGGAAGAAACGGCCGCTCTGCGGCTGCGCGCTCGAGATGCGCGTCTGCTTTTCGGTCGTGCCGATGATGGTCACGCCCTCCATCGTCTCTTCGCGATACTTCACGTCGAAATGGCCGTCGACGGAGGGATTGACGATCGCCCGGCCGCGCAGCTTGTCCTCCAGCGCGCGCGCCTCGCGGAGATCGAGGTTGGGGCGGTTTCGGAACGAGAAAAAGTCGTCCATGACCACCCACGGCATGCGGGAAACGTAGAGAACGTCGGTGCCCACCGAGGAGAAGCTTTCGCGGAACCTGTTCTGAAGTCCGTTGGCCGCTGTCATGGTGACGACCACGGCGACGATGCCGATGACGATGCCCAGCGTGGTGAGAGCCCCGCGGGCCTTGTTGGCGCGGATGGCCCGGAGCGCGATCTGGAACGACTCCCCCAGTCCGAGCGACGGCTTCATCCCGCGAGGACCTCGGCCGTGGCTACGTCAATGGCCTCGTCGCTCGCGCGGCTTGGGATCAGGCCGTCCCGGACCCGGGCGGTGTCGCTCTCGATCAGTCCGTCCCGCAGGCGGACGGTCCGCAGCGCGTGCTCGGCGATGTACTCCTCGTGCGTGACCAGGATGATGGTCTGGTCGGCGGCGTGAAGCGCGTCGAGCATGGCCATGATCCCGTCGCCCGTCTTGGTGTCCAGGTTCCCCGTCGGCTCGTCGGCCAGGATGATGGACGGGCGCACCACCAGCGCGCGCGCGATCGCCACCCGCTGCCGCTGTCCGCCCGACAGCTCGTTCGGGCGGTGCTTCATCCGGTCGGCCAGCCCCACCGTCTCGAGCGCGGTCTCGGCGCGCGCCCGGCGCTCGGCCCGGGACACGCCCGCGTAGACCAGCGGCAACTCCACGTTGTGAAAGATGCTCGCGCGCGGGAGCAGGTTGAACGTCTGGAACACGAACCCGATCCACCGATTCCGGATCTCGGCGAGCTGCGACTCGGACATGCTGGCCACCATGCGGCCTTCCAGCGCGTACGTCCCCGAAGTAGGAACTTCAAGGCAGCCGATCACGTTCATCAGGGTCGACTTGCCCGAGCCGGACGGCCCCATGATCGCGACGTACTCGTTCCTCTGGACCTCGAGGGAGACTCCGTTCAAGGCGAGGACCGTCTCGCTGCCCATGGCGTAGCTCTTCACGACGTTTCGGAGCGAGAGCATGGGAACCGCGACGGAAGCTGGAGCGGCCGAGGGCGCGTCG
>JBKJXM010000228.1:0-4887 GCA_046716305.1 Candidatus Eiseniibacteriota bacterium | reverse complement strand
GCCAGGGTGAAGCGGACCTCGGTGCGAGGGTTCATGGGATTCGGGACGACGCCGGTGATCCGGTCCGAGGCCGGCGCCACTCCGGTCTCGGCGACCGACGTGAGGCTGGGCTGGAACAGACGCCGGTCGCTCCATGGCGAGGGCTGCCCTTCCGCGTCGACTCCCCGCGCGGCGAGCCACGTCGGGGTCGTCGGCGCCGGCGTCACCTCGAAGGACGAGTCGGGGCTCCCCGTGTCGATCGCCGACACCCCCACGTAGCGGGGGGTGGGTCCCACGTCGTCCAGGTAGAGCCCTTCCAGGTGGTTCTGGTTGTCGGTCACGCAGCGAAAGCGGACCAGCGCCTGGCGGCCGGCGAACGGAAGCAGGTTGAAGGCCGCCCGGACGAAGATCCCGCCGCTCGAACCGGTGATTCCCGACCCCTCGTTGTTTCCCGAGGGGTTCGCGTTGGTGGTGTAGTTGCCGATGAGCGACTGCCAGGTGGCGCCGCCGTTGCCCGAGGCCTGGGCGTACCAGTAGTCGTACCCCGCCTCGAGGTTCCACCACGCGTAGACGACGAGGCTGTCCCCCACGACGCCGTCGAGGGTGGCCCGGGACGTCAGCACGCTGATGCGATTGTCGGCGGAGCCCGAGTAGTAGGAGCGCGCCCCGCTCGCGTGCCGCGCGGCCGACCAATCGAAGCGGAGCGTGTCCCAGTCGGCCGGCCCCGCCTCGGCGTCGTCCGTCACGCGGAGCACCTGGTCGATCCGGCGCACGTCGTGCCGCACGGGTGGATTCGCCGGATCGGGCGCCGGGTAGCTCCAGGCGAGGACGGCCCGCCCCCCCGCCGGCACGAGGCGCGGATTCGCGGGTCCGGGCGGAGCGACCACGCGCCGCGGCGCGTCGCCGTAGCGCAGGAGCGTCAGGACCGGCCCCCAATTCAGCTCGCACGTCGGGCCGATGAGCGTTTCCGCCGGCTCGAATCCCCCCTCGGCGGCCGTGTTCACCTCGAACGTGAACCCGTACAGCGACGGCTTGAGCACGTTCTCTCCGTAGAGCCAGTCGTCCATCTCGCCGTTAGTCAGGTAGATGGCGTGGGACTTCGGGTTTCCGGCGCGGTAGCCGTTCTGGGAGGCCATCGAGTCGCCGAGCGCCGCGAAGACGGCGTGGTCGGGCGTGTTCGCGAGGTCGTACCCCCACGGGTACAGCACGAGCCCGCCATAAGAGTGGAAGGAGGCCGAGGCCGTGAACTGCCGGGAGGCGATGAAGTCGCGGAGCGCGACAGCCTCCGGCTCCGAGAAAGGCCCCGTGCCGCGATAGGTTTCCGCAGGGGGGTACGGACTGGAGCCCGCGTCGTTGTAGCCCCACTGGTAACTATAGTTCCGGTTCAGGTCGACCCCGAACGAGCCGTCCGCGTTGGGCCTCCGGTTCTTCCGCCACCATCCGTTCGACTGACCGGTCGAATTGTTCTCGACGTAGACGTACCCGTCGGGATTCACGACCGGAACGATCCAGATCTGGCGGGAGTTGACCAGCGCGGTGAGCACCGGGTCGGCGCCGTAGCCGTCCAGCAGGCGCCGCATGACGTAGAGCGGGATCTCCACGCTCATCAGCTCGCGCGCGTGGTGGCAGCCCACGACCAGGACCTCGGGCTCGCTCTCGTCCGTGCCCACGTTGTCCGAGATCTTGATCACCGGGATGGCGCGACCTTCGAGGCTCACGCCGATCGTGTCCAGCCGCGCGATCGCCGGATGCGCGGCCGCGTAGGACGCCATCTCGGCGGCCGCCTCGGTGTAGGTATGGTAGAGGCCCAGGTTCGGCTTCGCGAGCGGGCTCGACGGCGCGGCCAGCGGGCCGCCGCGGAGGGTCGGAAGGAGAACGGGGTCGAAGCCGAGGGCGCGGGCGCGCGCCACCTCACCCGGCGTCATGACGAAATCGAGGCTGGCCCCCGGCCCGTGTCCCGCCGGGTCCAGCCCCAGCCGGAAGAGCGGCGAAGGGTCCGTCCCCCTAGGCGGCGTGATGCGGTAGATCGCCCGGCTGTCCGCTGCGGAGGTCTCGGCAGCCGCCGCGTTCGCGCCCAGACCGCGGAGGCCGGAAGCGGGGGCGGAGAGTAGAATTACGGCGAGAAGGGTGACGGAAAACCGGCGCACGGATTCTCCCAGGACGATGCGAAAGCGGGATGTGGACGGAGCGACCGACCCGATTATATCACGCGGCGCGGTCCGGCGGCGCGGCTCGCTGGCCGATGCGCAGGCGGGCGTCGGCGGGGGTTACGGCGAGAGACGGTGGAGCATCCGGGGGAACGGGATCGTCTCCCGCACGTGGTCGATGCCGCAGATCCACGTGAGCGCCCGCTCGATCCCCATGCCGAACCCCGCATGCGGCACCGAGCCGTAGCGCCGGAGATCGAGGTACCAGTCGAAGGCCTCAGTCGGAAGGCCGTGCTCCCGGACGCGCGCGGTCAGGCGCTCCAGGTCGTCTTCCCGCTCGCCGCCGCCGACGATCTCGCCGTATCCCTCGGGAGCGAGGAGATCGCACGAGAGGGAGAGCCGCTCGTCGGCCGGGTCCCGCTTCATGTAGAACGCCTTGATCGCGGCCGGGAACCGGTGCACGAAGAAGGGCCGGTCGAACCCCTCGGTGAGGACCGTCTCGTCCGTGCCGCCGAAGTCGGTCCCCCGCTCGAACGGGAGCCCCTTCTGGACCAGGGCCGCCGCGGCCTCGTCGTAGGAGATCCGCGGAAACGGGCGAGACACACGCTCGAGCGGCGCGATGTCGCGCTCCAGCACGCGCAGCTCCGTCCGCCGCTCCGCGAGCACGCGCTCCACCACGGCGACGACGAACCGCTCGATCAGGTCCATCACGTCGTCCAGCGTGGCGAACGCGACCTCGGGCTCCACCATCCAGAACTCGATCAGGTGGCGCCGGGTCTTCGACTTCTCGGCGCGGAACGTGGGGCCGAAGCAGTACGTCTTCCCCAGCGCCATCGCCGTCGCCTCGTTGTAGAGCTGCCCGCTCTGCGTGAGGTAAGCCTTCTCCCCGAAATAATCGGTCTCGAAGAGGGTCGTCGTACCCTCGCAGGCGTTCGGCGTGAAGATGGGGGCGTCGGCCAGAATGAACCCGTCCTGGTTCAGGAAATCGCGGCACGCGTCCACGACCGTGTGGCGGATCCGGAGAATCGCGTGCTGCCGCTGCGAGCGGATCCAGAGGTGGCGGTGGTCGAGGAGGAACGGCGTGCCGTGCTCCTTCGGCGTGATCGGATAGTCGCGGCTTCCCGAAACGACCTCGAGATCCGTGAGCGTCAGCTCGACGCCGCTCGGCGCGCGCTTGTCCTCGCGCACCGTGCCGCGGACGCGGACGGCGCTCTCCTGCGTGACGGCCGCGCAGCGCGCGAAGGTCTCCTCGGGCAGCTCGGAGCGGACCGCGACGCACTGCACCACGCCGCTCCCGTCCCGCACTTGAAGGAATTCGATCTTGCCGCTCGAGCGCCGGTTGTTGAGCCACCCTTCGAGCACGACGGACTGACCGACCTTCGCCGGGAGCCCCTCGATGCGCGTTGCCTCACGACTCACGCGTTTCCTCCACTCATAGGTCTCCTCCACGTCATAGGTCTCCTTCGGAGACATTCGACGAAACAGGACGCGGAAGCGGAAGAGGATAGCACGGCCCGGGGGCTTTGCCCTTGACACCCTGTTGGCCGGAACCTAAGTTGCGGTCGTGGCGTCCCCCACCGCAGGCCATGCCGTTCCGGGCGCCGCGGCGCTCCGCTTCCGGCGTCCGCGGAGACGCCGCACGCCGTCCGCCGCCGCCCTCGCCGGGCTGGCCGCGCTCTTTCTCGGACTGATCCTCGCCGCCCGGCCCGCCGCCGCCGCCCTCGACGACGCCACCATCGCTTCGGCGCTCGAGCGGAAATACAACGGCGGCGTGGTTCGCGACCTGCCGATGGCGCAGGCGTGCTATCGCGAAGCGCTGGCCCTGAACACAGCGAACGCCGCGGGAAACAGGGCTCAGGCCGTCCGGCTCCTCGAGGCCGCCTCCGCGTTCGACGCCAACTTCCCGGACGCGCACTTCACGATCGCCCGCATCGGGCTCTTCTCCGACCCGGGCCGCTCCGTCGGCGAAATGGCGGAGGGCTTCCGCATCCTGGGGCGAAGCTATCCGTGGCAGCGCCACCTCCTCGCGAACGTCGCGACGGCCGTCGTTGTGGTCTGGATGCTGAGCCTGCTCCTGGCCGTGGTCGGGATCGTGCTCCGCCATCTTCCGCATCTCGTGCACATCATCGCGGAGTCCCTCGGCGCCCGCGGTCACAAGGTCGGCCGCGTGGGCGCGGCGGCGATCGCGGTCTCCCCGGTGCTCTGGGGCCTGGGGCCGGTGGCGACGGCCACGATCTTTTCGGGACTCCTCTCCTTCCGCCTCGGAAAGCGCGAGGCGCTCCTCGTTCTCCTGTTCGTCGGCTCGGCGCTCGCGCTCGCGGGCTTCCTCGGCTCGGTGGCGCCCTGGGCGGGAGCGCCGCGGCTGGACGAGCCGAGTCTCCTCGTTGACCGCTCCCTGAACTCCGGCTACGACGCCGACCTGGCGGCCGCGCTCAAGGCGTGGGAGTCCCGCGACGCGAACGAGGGACTCTTCCCCTTCGCGCTGGGCACCATGCGCCGGCGCGCCGGCGACCTCGACGGAGCGGCCGATCAGCTCACGCTGGCCGCGGTGCTCCGCCCCAACGCGCCCTGGGTGCTGACCGGACTGGGCAACGTCTACTTCGCCCAGGAGGACTACGCCCGCGCCCGCCAGCTCTACGAGTCCGCCTCGGCGGCCGATCCGAGCGCCGTGGAGCCGCACTACAACCTGGCCCAGGTCTACACGAAGCAGCTCCTGTTCGCCGAAGCGAGCCGGGAGCAGTCGCGCGCGTCGGCGCTCGCG
>JBKJXM010000227.1:0-3716 GCA_046716305.1 Candidatus Eiseniibacteriota bacterium | reverse complement strand
TGGGACTCTTCGCGACCGTGATGTCCACGGTGGACGGCTACACGTTCATCGGCGGGGTCAACTTCGGCCGCGACATTCTGTGGCGGCTACGCCGCGAGCGCGACGACTCGCGCGTGAACCGGTACGTTCAGATCGGGTTCGTGATCACGGCGGCCGTGTCGGTGGCGCTCGCGCTCTTCTTCCGGTCGGCCGTGGACCTCTGGCATGACGTGGGGTCGGTAGGGGTCTCAGCGCTCTTGGTGCCGCTGGTCACGTCGTATCGCGTGGGGTGGCGAACCCGACCCGCGTTCGCGATGGCCGCGTTGGCGGCCGGGGGACTGGTCTCCCTGACGTGGCTCGTGGCGGGCCGGGCCGCCGGCGGCGCCTACCCGTTGAGCCTCGAGCCCATTTATCCCGGACTCCTCGCCAGCGCGCTACTATGTGCCTATGGACGGTGGGCCAGGCGGCGCGAGTGACCGCGGGAGGAGGCGACCCAAGGTCCGCTTCCCGGCGACGCTCCTCGTACTCCCCGCGTACCTGCTCGTCACGATCGTCTCCCTCCGGCCGATCCTCGAACACCCGGGCTCCGCCATTCCCTCGAGTCGCGTCATCTTCGATCCGCCGTTCCAGGCGTTTCTCATAGGGTGGAACTGGCACGCATTCACCACCAACCCGGCGTCGATCTTCAACGCTCCCATCTTTCACCCCGAGTCCCGCACGCTCACCTACATGGATCACATGATCGGTGAGACGCTGCTCGCCTCGCCGGTCTTCGCCGTCCATGGGTCGTTGGCCGCGGCGTACAACTTTCTCCTTTTCCTTTCGTTCCCGCTCTCCGCGTGGGCCACGTACCGGCTGGCGCGCCTCTTTCGTGTGTCCCGCTGGGGAGCGTTTCTTGCCGGATTGATTTTCGCCTTCTCGGCCTATCGCTTCTCGAGCCTCGATCTTCTGAATCAGCTCCAGACGCAATTCATTCCGCTCGGGCTCTTCTTCTGGATCCGATATCTCCAGCGACTCAAGCTGAGGGACGCGGCCGGAGCCTTCGCGACCCTCGTCGTGCAGGTCTACTTCGGCTGGTACTACGCGTTCTACCTTTTCCTGGCTCTGCTGTTGGCGTTTCTGTACGCATGGGCTGCCCGCCTGACTCGAGTGCCAAGGGGGCAGTGGGCGGCGCTTCTGGTCACTGCCGTTCTGGCCCTCGCGGCGATTCTCCCGGTGACCTGGCCCTATGTCGAGACGCGGGCGGAGATGCCGGGCTTCCGGCGCACTCTGGGCGAATCGGCGCTCTATTCCGCGGATATCTTCGACTACGGGAAGTCCTACTGGCCCGGGCTGGCCGCGGTCGTCCTTGGAGCTTTCGGGATCGCGTCAATTCTGCGACGCCTCAAGGAAGGGGGCGGCTGGCGCGACCGTCTGCACCGTGCTGACTGGGCCGGCTTTCCGCTCCTCCTGGCGATCACGGGCTTCATCCTCTCTCTGGGTCCCATCCTCCATGTCGCCGGGCGGAGGATCTGGCTGCCGCTGCCGTACGCCGTGCTCTATTTCGTGATTCCGGGGTTCTCGAGCATGCGGGCTCCCGCGAGGCTCGCGGTGATGGTCACGCTTGGCATGGCTCTCCTCGCGGGGATCGGATACGGGTGGGTGCTCGACAGGCTTCGGGGCCGCGGCCGGTTGTGGCAGCCGCTCGCCGCCATTCCATTTATCCTCGCGCTCGCCGGCGCCGCCGACTCGCCGCGAACGACGCTGGAGCTTCCCGCCCGTTCCACAATGCCGCCCATCTACCGCTGGATCGGCACACTCCCCGGCACGACGGCCATCCTCGAGCTTCCGGTTCCCGAGCACGACGCGGACGAGAACGAGACGCATTCCATTCGTCAGCTCCTGACGCTCTACCATGGGAAGCCGCGCCTCGACGGAACGAGCGGCTTCGTATCGCCGAGCTACCGCGCCTTCCGAAGTCTCGTCCAGACGTTCCCCGGGGACTCCGCGCTTGCGGCGATCCGATCGCTCGGCGCGGACTTGGTCGTGGTCCACTACGGCGACTACCCGCCCGCAGACCGCGCCCGGCTCGCCGCGCGAATCGCCGCCGAACCGTACCTCGTCCTGCGGGCCCGCGCCGGAACCGACGCTGCCTATCAGCTCCGCGGGGGCGCCCCGCCGCCTGCGGCGGGCCTGCCTCGATAAAGTTGTTGACCCGCCGGGGCAGGGGTCAGGAATCCGCGTAAACGTATGCAGGAGCATGGACGCCGTAATCAACATACCCGTTAACTATCTGTCCCACATATGGTTGCGGCGCTAGAAAGATTGGAAACTTTTCCGGGGCTGAGGTGGTCTAAATAGGCAGAGAAGCCAGGAGATTTAATCTCCGAAGTCCTAAGAGGTTACCGGCAACCTCCTTCCGGGAGCCGCTGCGAGGACGAAGGCCTCTCTGGAACCGACAGGTCCGCGGTACCGCAAGACCGCGAACCGACACGAGCTCCCCGTCGTCGGATGCGCGGCGGGGAGCATTTTTTTGTCCTGCGCCCGCCCGTCCGACTATCCTCCCGCTTCGTGAACCCCGCCACCGCCGTGCGCCCGTCCCGCGAACCGTCGCTGCCGCGGCTGCCGATCCGAGCGGCGATTCTCTGGGGCCTGGCGGCACTTGCGCTGGCTCTCCTCTTCTCCGTCGCGACCTTCCGCTCCATCTCACCGTCCAGCGACCTCTGGGACTACTCGCAAGAGGCGCGGCAGCTCGCGCGCGGCGAAGGCTTCACATCGCTGTATACCTATCCCACGCACCTTCACGCAGACGAGCGGCCGCCCTATCCGGTTCGCTGGCGGATGCCGCTCTACGCCGTGCGCGGCGCGATGGCGCTGAAGGCCGGCGTGTCGCTTCCGCTCGGCTACTTCCTCGCGGTGGCGCAGGCGCACGCCCTCCTGGTCGCACTCGTGTTCCTGCTCGGCGCTCACCTCGCGTCGCCGCGAGCCGGCGCGATCGCCGCGGCGGCGGCGATGGCGTGTCCGCTGCTTCTCGATTCGTTCAACCCGGGGATGAGCCAGGTGCCGGCCGCCGCGCTCGCGGCCCTCGTCTGGCTGCTCCTCCTGCGCTGGCGCGGCGCCGGGACCGCGATCATCGCCGCGATCGTAGCGGCGGCCGCGTGGTACCTCCGGGGCGAGTCGCTCCTCATGGCGCCGCTCTGGGCGTGGGTGGCCGGACGCGGGCAGCCGCGGCGCGGACTTCTATTCGCCGCGACGTACCTGCTTCTCTGCGCGCCGTGGTCGCTCCATCTCCTGAACGCGACCGGCGCGGCCTCGTCGGTTCAGGGGAACCCGATGCTCCTCTACACCCCCGAATATCCGGGCTACGCCTCGGCCCGGAGCTACGGCACGACGCTCCCGGACGTCATCCCGTACGTGCTCGCGCACCCCGTGACGTTCGCGGTCAGGTGGATCAAGGACGTTCTCGGCTACGGGCTCGATCTGGTTGGAGGTTTGGGCCCGCTCGCGATCGGGCTAGCGATCGCGGGAGTCTTGATTCGTGACCATCGGGATCGCTATGGGTGGCTCCGCGGGGCGATGCCATTCCTCGTCGCGATGGCGATCCAGATTGCCGCGTTTTCGGCCCTCGAGCGGAGCCCGCGCTTTCTGGTGCCGGTGGTGCCGCTGGCCGCGGTGATCATCGGGATCGCGGCCGTTCCGGCGCTGGACCGAATCTGCGGCCGGCGCCTCCAGCACATACTGATCGCGCTGTTGATCGC
>JBKJXM010000226.1:0-11724 GCA_046716305.1 Candidatus Eiseniibacteriota bacterium | reverse complement strand
GGCAAGGTCCGCGGCGGCAACCGCCGGGTCACCAGCCAGGATCCCGAGTCCACCTACCGGGCGCTCGAGAAGTTCGGCGTGGACCTCACCCAGGCCGCCCGCGAGGGCAAGCTCGACCCGGTGATCGGCCGGGAGGGCGAGATCGAGCGGGTCATCCAGGTCTTGTCGCGGCGCAAGAAGAACAATCCCGTGCTGGTCGGCGAACCGGGTGTCGGCAAGACCGCGATCGCCGAGGGCCTGGCCCAGCGCATCATCGAGGGCAAGGTGCCCGAGAGCCTGAAGAACAAGCGCATCGTCACCCTCGACCTGGCGGCCGTGGTGGCCGGCACCAAGTACCGCGGCCAGTTCGAGGAGCGCCTCAAGACGGTGATGAACGAGATCCGCGAGTCGAAGGACACCATCATCTTCATCGACGAGCTGCACACCATCGTCGGTGCCGGCGGCGCCGAGGGCGCCATCGACGCGTCGAACATGCTGAAGCCCGCGCTGGCCCGCGGCGAGTTGCAGTGCATCGGCGCCACCACGCTCGACGAGTACCGGAAGTACATCGAGAAGGACGGTGCGCTCGAGCGAAGATTCCAGCCCATCACCGTCGACCCGCCGTCGCTCGAGGACGCGATCACCATCCTCAAGGGCCTGCGCGACAAGTACGAGGCGCACCACGGCGTGCACATCACCGACGAGGCCGTCGTCCAGGCGGTCAAGCTGGCCGACCGCTACATGAACGACCGCTTCCTGCCCGACAAGGCGATCGACGTCATCGACGAGGCGTCGGCCCGCGCCCGCCTGTCGGTGTCGACCGTGCCGGCCGAGATCCGTGAGCTCGAGCAGAAGCTCGAGGAGCTGGTCAAGGAGAAGGAATCCGCCATCCGCGCCCAGGAGTACGAGAAGGCCGCCAAGATGCGCGACCGGGAGAAGGAGGCGCGCACCAAGCTCAAGGAGCTGAAGAAGAGCTGGATGGAGGCCAAGCGCGACAAGGACGTGGAGGTCGACGGCGAGGACATCGCCGCCGTCGTCTCGGTCATGACCGGCATCCCGGTGGTCAAGCTCGAGGAGGAGGAATCGGCCAAGCTGCTGCAGATGGAGGACGCGCTGGCCAAGCGGGTGGTCGGCCAGGAGGAAGCCGTCTCGGCCGTCTCGCGCGCCGTGCGGCGCAACCGGGTCGGCCTGCGCGATCCCAAGCGGCCGATCGGCTCGTTCATCTTCCTGGGGCCCACCGGCGTCGGCAAGACCGAGCTGGCCCGCGCCCTCGCCTCGTTCCTGTTCAATGACGACGAGGCGCTCATCCGCATCGACATGTCGGAGTACATGGAGAAGTTCTCGGTCTCGCGCCTGATCGGCGCGCCTCCGGGGTACGTGGGACACGAAGAGGGAGGCCAGCTCACCGAGAAAGTGCGCCGGAAACCCTACTCGGTGGTGCTCCTCGACGAGATCGAGAAGGCGCACCCCGACGTCTTCAACATCCTGCTCCAAGTGCTGGACGACGGGCAGCTCACCGACAGCTTGCGCCGCCGCGTCGACTTCAAGAACACGGTGCTGATCATGACGTCGAACCTGGGCGCCCGGCAGATCAAGGGGCAGCGCGCCCTCGGCTTCCAGGAGCGCACCGACGACTCCACGTACGAGAACATGAAGCGGACGATCCTCGACGAGCTGAAGAAGAGCTTCAATCCGGAGTTCCTGAACCGGATCGACGAGGCCATCGTGTTCCACCCGCTCACGCGGCCCCAGATGGGGCAGATCACCGCGATCCTGCTCCAGCAGGTCTCCGACCGTCTGCGGCAGAACGGGGTGAAGGTCACGTTCGAGCCGTCGGTCGTCGAGCTCCTCATCGAAAAGGGATTCGACGCCTCGCTGGGAGCGCGGCCCCTGAAGCGCGCCATCCAGAAGCTGATCGAGGATCCCCTCTCGGAGCACGTCCTGCGCGGCCAGCTGAAGGAGGGAAGCGACATCGTGATCTCCCGCAGTGCGGACGAGCTGGCCTTTGCGTCTTGAGGTCCCGGCGTCTTGATGCCTTTGGGCCTTGATGTTTAAGCGGGTAGCGCTCGCGGCACTCCTCGTCGCCGCGGGCGTTCTCCTTTTCGCGCCGGCGCCGGCTCAGGCGCAGCGCGCTTCGGCCTTCGGCGACAGCGCCGCGGCGCCGAGCGTTGCTCCAACCCCGTCGACCCCCGCGCCCCGCGCCACCGGGCAGGCCGTGATCCGCTCGGTGCGCGCCTCCGGATTCACCAACGTTGATTCCACCGTCATCCTGCGCACGTTCGGCCTGAAGCCCGGCGACCCCTACGACCCGGTCGGCGTGCGCGCGGGCGTGCGCCGCCTCTTCGCCATGGGACTCTTCACCGACGTCGACGTCCACGACACGCCGACGCCGGAGGGGGTCGACCTGAACGTGGCGGTGAAGGAGCGCTCGCGCGTCCAGTCCATCCAGTTCAGCGGCGCGAAGAAGATCGAGGAGAAGACGCTCAAGGAGAAGATCACCGTTGCGGCCGGGCAGCTCGTGGATCCGGGCACGCTCGATCTCGACGCCCGGAAGATCCAGGACGCCTATGCCGAGCAGGGCTATTCGCGCGCGAAAGTGACGCCGATCACGCGCGCCGCCGGGGTGGGCGCGGTCGCCGTGACCTTCCACGTCGAGGAGGGATCGAAGCTCAAGGTCCGGGGCATCCAGATCCACGGCGCGGAGGACCTGTCGTCCGAGGGGCTCCGGAAGTCCATGAAGAGCCGGACGCCGGGGTTCCTCAAGAGCGGCACGTTCAAGCCGTCCCAGATCGAGGAAGACGAGACCAAGCTCCGCCTCTACATGCGCAGCCGCGGCTACCGCGACGGGGAGGTCGACTCCATCCGCACGGTGGAAACCTCGGACGGCACGGGTGTGACGCTGCACGTTTATCTGCGCGAAGGTCCGCGCTACCGGTTCGGCACCGTCGCATGGTCCGGGAACACCGCGGTCCCGACCGAGCCCCTGATGCTGGCGACGACCGTGCGTCCCGGCACGCCGTACAACGAAACCCAGATCCAGAAGACGCTCGAGCTGGCCTACTCGCTCTACCAGGAGCAGGGCTACCTCTTCCTCTCCATCGAGCCCAAATTCTCCGACCGCGACTCGATCGTGGACGTGGAGTTCCAGGTGCAGGAGGGCGCCCGCTCACGCGTCGCGGATCTCCGCGTCGCCGGGAACACGCGGACCAAGGAGAACGTGATCCGCCGCGAGGCGAGCGTCCGTCCCGGAGACGTGTTCCGGCGCTCCGCGCTGATCCGCACCCAGCGCGACATCTTCGGCCTGGGCTACTTTCAGGACGTGAACGTGGACTACGAGCCCACCGGCGACAGCGCGGACATCCGGCTGACTCTCAAGGTGCAGGAGAAACAGACGGGAACGGCGAGCGCCGGGGCGGGGTACTCCAGCCAGTCGGGAGTCACCGGCTTCGTCGAGCTGGGACACAACAACCTGTTCGGCAACGGGCAGAGCATCGCCATCCGCCTCGAACGGGGCGGAAAGCGAAGCAACGTCGAGCTTTCCTTCACCGAGCCGTGGTTCCGGGACACCCCGATGACGCTGGGCGCCGACATTTTCAACACCCAGCGGGACCTGGACTTCTACGACCGGAGGGACGTGGGCGGCGGCGTCCGGTTGGGGCGCCCGCTGCCGTGGCCGGACTACACGCGGGGCGTCATCGCGTACGATCTGCGCGACGTCACCCTGTCGAACATCCGGGCCCTGAGCGCCGGGGAGCCATCGAATCTGGCGGAGCTGCGCGCCACCAAGTGGCCGCGGCGGGTGAGCAGCGTGACCGTCACCTTCTCGCGGAACAGCACCGACAACCCGTTCTACCCCACGCGAGGGTCGCGGCTCACCTGGTCCAGCGAAATCGCGGGCGGGCTCCTCGGAGGGGTCGAGCGCTTTACCAAGGAGACGCTGGAGCTTCGCAACTACACGAAGCTCCGGGGGCCGGTCGCCCTGATGCTCCGGGGGAGGGCCGGGTTCCTGTCGGGCTCCACGGTCCCGGACTACGAGCGCTTCCGGCTGGGGGGCACGACGTCGGACTACCTGCGCGGGTATCCGGACTATTATGTGGTCCCGCGGGCCAACATCACCCGCGACGCGTCGGGACGGGTTCTGGACCGCTATCCCGGCGGTCGCGAGATGCTGATTCTCACGAGCGAGCTCCAGTTTCCGATCGCGGATCCGCTCCACGGGCTTTTCTTCTTCGAGGCGGGGAACACGTGGAACTCCACCCGCGACCTGGACCTCGGGGACTTGCGCAAATCCGTGGGGCTGGGCATTCGCCTGGAAGTCCCGGCTTTGGGCCGGGTCGGCTTCGACGTCGGGTACGGCTTCGACCGGGAAGAGGGGGGTCAATGGGAGACCCACTTCCAACTCGGCAACACCTTCTGAGGCAAAAGGTTAGGATATGACTCGACACGCTAGAAGGGGTGCGCTACTCTGGGTCGCCCTCTGGATATCGTTGAGTGCCATTTTTGTGGCGCCGCCGGTGCGCGCGCTGGATCTCAAGGTCGGCTTCATCGACTCGGACCGGATTTTCGCCGAGTATCCGAAGACCAAGGAGGTCCAGGAGGCCTTCAACCGGGAAGTGCAGGACCTCTCGAAGGCGGCCCGGGACAAGAAGACCGAGATCGACGAGCTGCAGCGGAAGCTGGATCAGCAGAGTCCGATGCTCAGCGATGCGAAGAAGGACGAGCAGAACCAGCAGCTCCAGAAGAAGATCGGCGAATACGAAGCGTTCGTTCAGACCAACTGGGGGCCGAACGGCAAGATCTCCAAGCTGAACGAGGAGTATCTGCGGCCGATCATCGATCGAGTCCACAACATCGTGACGATCATCGGAACCGATGACGGGTATTCCCTGATCTTCGATGCGGCCGACGGCAACATCGTATTCGGCGACAGGCAGCTCGACCTGACCGAGCGCGTCTTGAGCTTGCTAAAGACGGAGGATGAGAACGGAACCCCGACTCGCCCACGGAGTGGCAGCGCCGCCGGACAGTAGCAAGTCCGACCCGCGTCCGCGGGACGGCGACCGCGGTGTCTCCGGCCCTTCCCTAACGCCCCCGATCACGGTGACCCTGGCGATGGTGGCCCAGGTCGTCGGCGGCATCGTCATCGGCGACGGGTCGACCGAGATCACCGGCGTGGCCGGGATCCGCGAGGCCCGCGAAGGGGACCTCACTTTCCTCGGCAATCCTCGCTACGAGCCGTATCTCGAGCAGACCCGCGCGTCGGCGATCATCGTCGCGGACGACCATCGGGACGTCGGGAAGCCCCTCATCCAGAACGCCAACCCCTATCTCGCGTTCCTCAAGGCCGTGCGCTTCTTCCAGGGGGAGGAGCCGCGCCCCGAGCCGGGCGTGCACCCTTCGGCGGTCGTGGCCCCGGAAGCCCGCATCGACGCCACCGCGTACGTCGGGCCCCACGTCGTGGTCGAGTCCGGCGCGCGGATCGGCCCTCTCGCCTGGATCGGCCCCGGCTGCTACATCGGTCCGGGGGCGTCGATCGGCCTCGATACGCGGCTCCATCCCAACGTGACCATCCTCGACGACTGCGTGCTGGGCGCGCGGGTGATCGTGCACTCCGGAACCGTGATCGGGAGCGACGGCTTCGGCTTCGTGCGCGACGGCGACGTCTACGCGAAGCTGCCGCAGGTCGGGAACGTGGTCATCGAAGACGACGTCGAGCTCGGCGCGTGCGTCACGATCGACCGCGCCACCATGGGAACCACCCGCATCGGGCAGGGGAGCAAGATCGATAACCTGGTCCAGATCGCGCACAACGTGCAGATCGGCGAGAACTGCATCATCGTGGCGCAGGTGGGGATCTCCGGCAGCACCTCGGTGGGCGACAACGCCGTCCTCGCCGGCCAGGTGGGCGTGGCGGGGCACATCGAGATCGGCGCGGGCGCCCAGGTCGGCGCGAAGTCCGGCGTCTCCAAGTCGGTGAAGCCCGGCGAGCGCGTCTTCGGGTATCCGGCGCTCCCGGTGGGACAGGCGAAGCGCATCGAGGCGAGTCTCCGCCATCTCCCCGAGCTGATCCAGTCCGTCCGGGCCCTGAAGCGCCGCGTCGAGGAGCTCGAGGGGAAGCAGCCTTCTCCGTGACCGTCGCGAACCAGCGGACGTTGAGCCGGGCCGTCTCCTACGAGGGGGTCGGCCTTCACACGGGCAAGCGCTGCCACGTGGAGTTCCGCCCGGCGCCCCCGGGTTCCGGCATCAAGTTCATCCGGCTCGACCTCCCCGGCCAGCCCGAGATCCCGGTCGCGCCGCGCTACGCGTGCGTCGACAACGATCACATGCGGCGCACCATCTTGAAGAACGGCAGCGCCGAGGTGCACACCGTCGAGCACATCCTGGCCGCCGCGGCGGGCCTGGAGATCGACAACATGGTCATCGCGCTCGACTCCCACGAGCCGCCGGAGCCGCAGGACGGGAGCGCGCGCCCCTACGTGGCGCTCTTCCAGAGCGCCGGGATCACCGAGCAGGACGCGGTGCGCCGCTACTTCCGCGTGCGCGAACCGGTCCGGTTCGAAGAGGGCGGGGTGATCCTGGTCGCGCTGCCGCACGACGGGCTTCGCGTGACGTTCACCATCGAGTACGAGAACGCCTACCGCGGCACCCAGTACGCCACCTACGACATCACGCCGGAGACCTTCATCCAGGAGATCGCACCCGCGCGGACGTTCGTGCTGGAGCGCGACGTGGAGCAGCTCCGCTCGCGCGGCATGATCCAGGGGGGGACGCTGCAGAACGCTGTGGTCGTGAAGCCGGACGGGATCATGAACCAGGAGCCGCTCCGGTTCGCCGACGAGTTCGTCCGCCACAAGATCCTCGACTTCCTGGGCGACCTCTACCTGCTCGGCCGGCCCGCGCGCGGCCACTTCATCTCGGTGAAATCGGGGCACGCGTCCAACGTCCGGTTCGTGCAGCGGCTGGCCGCGGACGAGGAGCCCGGGAGTCTCCTCCAGGGGGTCGCGGGCGTCTCGCGAAACGGCGACTCGGGGCCGATCTCGCTCGACATCATGGCGATCCAGGAGATCATGCCGCACCGCTATCCGCTCCTCCTGATCGACCGCATCCTGAGCCTGGAAGCGGATCGCGTGGTCGGCATCAAGAACGTGACCATCAACGAGCCGTACTTCGCGGGTCATTTCCCGGGGCATCCGATCATGCCCGCGGTGCTGATCATCGAGGCGATGGCGCAGTGCGGCGGCGTGCTCCTCCTCAACACGGTGGAGCGGCCGCGGGACAAGCTCGTCTACTTCATGGGGATCGACAACGCGAAATTCCGGAAGCCTGTGCGGCCGGGCGATCAGCTCCGATTCGAGCTGACCCTGGTTCGGCTGAAGCAGCGGACCTGCAAGATGGAGGGCAAGGCGTACGTCCATGGAGACCTCGTCGCGGAAGCAGAGCTCCTTTCCAGCATTGTCGAGCGCAATTCCTGAAGCCGACCGGCTGACGGGCACCTGGGCACGGGTGGCGGGGGCGGTCGTTCCCCTCCCCGAGTCCGCCGAGCGTTCGAAGCCGTCCATCCATCCGACCGCCATCGTGGCGCGCGGGGCGGAGCTGGGCCCCGGCGTCGTCGTGGGTCCGTTCGCCTACATCGGCCCGCGCGTGGAGCTGGGCGCGGGGACGCGGATCGGGCTCCATGCCATCATCGAGGGGTGCACCACCATCGGTCCGGGATGCCAGATCCACCACGGCGCCGCCATCGGGAACATTCCCCAAGATCTCAAATTCCGCGGCGACCCCACGCACGTGCGCATCGGGAGCGACACGATCATCCGCGAGTACGCGACGATCAACTCGGCCACCGGCGAGGGGGAAACCACCATCATCGGCGACAACGTGCTTCTCATGGCGTACTCGCACGTCGCGCACAACTGCCGCATCGGGAACAACGTAATCTTGGCGAACGCGGTGAACCTGGCGGGGCACGTTCGGGTGGACGACTACGCCATCCTGGGCGGCTTCTCGCCGGTCCACCAGTTCGTGGCCATCGGCTGCCACGCCTTCGTCGGGGGCGCGTCGCGCGTGTCCCAGGACGTGCCGCCGTACGTGAAAGCCTCGGGGAACCCGCTCCGCGCATGCGGGCTGAACAGCGTCGGCATGGAGCGCCGCGGCATTTCCGCCGAAGTGCGGCTGGAAGTGAAGCGCGCCTACCGCATCCTCTACCGCTCACAGCTCAACGTGGGCCCGGCGCTCGACCGCATCGCGCGCGTGCTGAAGCCCTATCCGGAGATCCAGGAGTTCGTGGAGTTCGTGCGCAGCTCGGAGCGGGGAATCGTGCGGTGAGGGCGCCCCGCGCCCGCGATGTCCGGACCTCGAGGCCGGCGCGGTGAGAACGCTGCGGGTGGGCGTCGCCGGACTGGGGCACCTGGGCACCCACCACGCGCGCGCCTGGAAGCGAATCGAAGGGGTCGAGCTGGTCGGCGGGTTCGACCCCGATCCCGCCGCCCGCGCCCGCGCCGAGTCCGAGCTCGGGCTGCGCGTTCACGATTCGCTCGCGGGACTCCTCGCGGGTCTCGACGCGCTCTCCGTCGCCGCGCCGACACCGGCCCACCACGAGGTGGCCCGCGCGTCCCTGGCGCGCGGCATCTCCACCCTCGTCGAGAAGCCGATGGCCTCGACCCCCGAGGAGGGGGAGGCCATCCTGGCCTTGGCCCGCGCCCAGGGCGTGACCCTGGTCGTGGGGCAGATCGAGCGGATGAATCCCGCGGTCCGCGCGGCGCTCCCGTTCCTCCGCGCGCCGCGGTTCATCGAGGCGCACCGCCTGGCCCCGCCGGTCGCGCGCGGGATCGACGTGGACGTGATCCTGGATCTGATGATCCACGACCTGGATCTCGCGCTCCTCGCGACGCGCTCGCGCGTGACCGACGTGCAGGCGGTCGGCGTGCCCGTCGTGACCCCGCGCATCGACATCGCGAACGCGCGCCTGACCTTCGAGAGCGGCTGCGTCGCCAACATCACCGCGAGCCGCATCTCGCGGGAGAAGGTGCGGAAGATCCGCTTCTTCGAGGCGAGCGAGTACCTGTCGATCGACTGCCTGAACCGCACGGTGGAAGCCTTCGCGCTGGAGCCCGCGGCCCCCGGCGATCCCGAGTCGCACTGGACCGCGCGCATCCGCCCGCTCCCCGTGAAGGTGGCGGACGAGGATCCGCTCGAGACCGAGCTTCGCCACTTCCTCGCGCTCCGATCCGATCCGGCCCGCTCCTGGTCCGAATCGGAGACGGCGCTCGAGGCGCTGCGCGTGGCCGACCTGGTGCGCCGGCAGGTCGAGCGGCGCCCCGCACCCAGCGGCCTGAGCCTCCCCGTCTGACCTTCCCGCGTCTCGTCGTCTCGGCCGGCGACCCCTCCGGGGACCGGCTGGGCGCGGCGCTCCTCTCCGCCCTGAGGGCCCGCGGCGTGCGCGTCGAGGCGGCGGGGCTCGGCGGGCCCGCGCTCCGGGCGGCCGGGATGGACGTGGCCGTCCCCATGGAATCCGTGGCCGTCATGGGCTTCGCCGAAGTCATCCGCCATCTCCCCGCGATCAACCGCGCCCGCCGCGAGCTCTTGCGGCGGATCGAAGGGGATCCCGAAGCGCTCTTCCTCCCCATCGACTCTCCCGGCCTGAACCTGGGCCTTGCCCGCGCCGCCCGCCGCGCGGGGCGCCGCGTCGTGTACTACGTGCTGCCGCAAGTGTGGGCCTGGGGGCGCGGGCGCGTGCGCCGGATCCGCGAGGACGTGGACCTGACGCTCCTTCTCTTCCGCTTTGAGGAACAGTTTGCCGCCCAGGAAGGGCTCGCGGCCCGGTGGGTCGGCCACCCGGCGGGCGCCCTCGCTCCCGACTCCGAGGCCCGCGCTCGCGCGCGGGAGGGCTTGGGTCTGGCCGAGGGGGAGAAGCTGATCGCGCTCCTCCCCGGCAGCCGGGCCGGCGAAGTGCGGCGCCACCTCGCGCCCATGCTCGACGCGGCGGCGCGCCTCGTCAGCCAGGCGCCGGGCGGGGCGCGGGTGATGGTGAGCGACGCGGGGCCGGTCCTCGCGGAAACTGGAATGGGGCGCGGCGAGGCCGCCGCGCTCTGGAACACCCTCCGCCCGGGACGCGCGTCGGGACCCGCCGAGCCGCTGCTCCGGGCGGCCGACCTCGCGCTTGTCGCCTCGGGCACGGCGACCCTCGAGGCCGCCGCGATCGGCGCGCCGCTCGTGATCGTCTACCGGACCGGTCAGCTCAACTACGAGATCGCGCGCCGCCTCGTGCGGGTCCCGCGCGTGGGGCTCGCGAACATCGTGCTCGGACAGGACGCGGCCCCGGAGTGCATCCAGCGCAACGCCACGGGCACCGCGATCGCGCACGCGGCGGCCCCGCTCTTCACGGATGCGGCGCGGCGCGAGGCGCAGCGCGCGGCGTTCGCGAAGATTCCGGCGCTCCTGGGCGGCGCGGGATCGGCCGAGCGGGCCGCCGACGCGCTGATCGAGTTCGTCGAGCGGCGCGCCGGTACGTGATGGGACTGGGCCTCTCCATCTACCGCGGCGTGACGTGGTCCCTCGGCTTCGTTCTTCCCGCCGCGGCGGGGCTGGGGCGCGAGGGGGGAGTGTGGCGCGGTGCCCTGACGGGGGCCGGCGAGGAGGGGACCCGCGCCGCCGGCGGCATCTGGGTACACGCCGCCTCCATGGGCGAGGTGGGCGCGGCGCGGCGCTGGGTGGACGCGTTGATCGATTCGGGAGCGCGCCCGCCGCTTCTCCTCACGACCCGGACCCGGAGCGGCCTCGCGCGCGCGCGGCGGGAGATGGCGGGGCGCGTGGAGGCGCGGATCGCCCCGTTCGATCTGCCGCAGACGACGCGCGCTCTCCTGGACTCGGCGTGTCCGTCGCGGCTCGACATCGTGGAGACCGAGGCGTGGCCGAACCTGATCCTCGAGGCGCGCCGGGCCGGCGTGGCGGTGGTGTTCGTGAGCGGCGCCGTCTCGGAGCGGACGGCGCGGCGGCTTTGCGCGCTGGGCGTGGCGGGCCGCGCGCTCTTCGGCGACGGCGTCTTCGCGCTCGCCCAGGACGATGGAGCCGCGGCGCGATTTCGCGCGCTGGGAATCCCCCCGGAGCGGGTGCGCGTCACGGGAGATCTCAAGGCCGATGAGCCGATGGCCGCGGCGCGCGCCGGCGAAGCTTCGCGCGGGGCGGTCGTCTTTGGGAGTTTTCGTCCCGGGGAAGAGGCGGCGGCGCTGGCGATCGCTGACGCGCTGGAGCGCGTCGCCCCGGACGCGGGTCCCGGGGTCCACGCGCCCGAGTCTGCCGGGGCCGCGAGGCGGCCGATCCTGGTCGTCGCGCCGCGGCACCATCCGCGCGCGGCGGCGGCGAGCCGGCGCTTCCGGGCCGCGGGGTACGCGGTGATCGAGCGTGGAGAGGGGGAGCGCGGGGGGGAGCTGGGCGGTTGGATCGCGACAGCCGCGTCGCGGCCGGGACGCCGCATCGCGCTTCTCGCGACGCACGGCGAGCTGGCCTCCGCCTACGATCACGCGCGGGCCGCGGTGGTGGGGGGCACGTTCGCCCCGTTCGGGGGGCACAACCCGCTCGAGGCGGCCGCCCGCGGGTGCCCCGTCATCGTGGGCCCGCACCACGCCGGGATCGCGGGCGCGGCGGAGCTCCTCGCGCGCGAGGGTGGCGGCGCGCTGGTCCCGGATCCCGAGTCGGCCGCGCATACGGCCGCTGCCTGGTGGGCCGACGGCGGATTCGCCGCGCGGAGCG
>JBKJXM010000225.1:0-6256 GCA_046716305.1 Candidatus Eiseniibacteriota bacterium | reverse complement strand
TCTGCGGCGTGTCCGGGCCCGTCCCCAATTGTCGAACAATGTCGTCGCGCACCACGGGAGTCGCCGTGGCGGTGCACGCGAGCCCCATGGCCCCGCGGACACTAGCTAGGAACTCCTGGATCTGCCGGTACTCGGGGCGGAAGTCGTGGCCCCACTGGCTGATGCAATGCGCTTCGTCCACGGCCACCAGCGGGCAACCCAGCTTCTGGATCAGATCGCGGAACCCGGGAAACGGGAGTCGCTCCGGGGCGACGTAAACCAACCGATACTCTCCGCCACGCAAACGCGACAGCCGCTCCACCACTTCATAGTCGGGAAGGGTGGAGGCCAGATACGTCGCGGGAATCCCACGGGCCGCCAACGCCTCGCACTGGTCGTGCATGAGGGAGATCAAGGGCGAGATGACGAGGGTCGTGCCGGGGAGCATCGTCGCGGGGAGCTGGTAGATCAGGCTCTTCCCGCCACCGGTCGGCGCCACGAGCAAGAGGCGCCGGTGGCGGACCAACGCCTCCAGCGCCTCTAGCTGCCCCGGCCGGAACGAATCGAATCCAAACGCTCTGAGGCCGGCTTCAAAATCCAGGGTGGGTTCAGCGATCGGCGTCATGTCGTGACGCCGAGGTTACCTCATCTACTGGACGCGGACCATCCGTCCTGTGTGAAGCTCGTCGCCGGCCTGCACGCGCCAGAAGTAGACGCCTGCCGGCGCGCGGCCCCCACGCGTGTCGTTTCCGTCCCAATCCGCCACTTGCGCGCCCGCGGGACGCCACGCCAGCGGCATCCGCTTCACCAGGGCCCCGCTCGCGTCGAACACCTCCACGGTCGCCTTGCCCGGCTGCGCCATCTGGAAGCGGATCGAGGTCGCGCTGCGGAACGGGTTCGGGGCGCTGAACGCGCGCGGGGCACCGGCGACCGGTCCGCTCGCCACCGCCGCCACTCCGCTCAGCCAGCCCATATCCACGAACGCGTAATGCGTCAAATCCACGCTCGACGTGAGGTCCGAGCTGATGAAGGGCTCCATCAGGAGGTTCGGCGTCTCGGTCACGTCCCAGTGCGAGACGGACGAGCCGCCCTCGATGGGGGAGGGCGCGTACATGCGGGGACGGCCCTCGGCGTCGGTGCCCGCGAGGTGCGCGGGATCGGTGCCGATCGTCGCCGTGACGATGCCCCCGGCGGAGAGCTCGTCCTGGAGGAGCACCCCGTCGTTCTGTGTGATGCTCACGACAGGGATCGTGATCGTAGGATCGCTGCCGGACATCCCGGGCGCCGTGCCGGCCACGTTGTTGGCGATGATCACCGCCACCGCTCCGGCCGCCTGCGCCCGCGCCGCCTTCTGGGCGAACGTGCAGGTGCCGCGGTCGATCAGCGCGATTTTCCCTACGAGCTGGGCCGCATTCGTGAAAGCCTCGCACCCGTCCGTCGTCGGGAACACGGCGTCCTCCGCCTGGACCACCTCCGCGGTCAGCGACGGTTGCGGCATCGCGCCGCCGAAGTCCGCGGTGCCGAACTGCTTCTCGCCGGCGACGCCGGCGGGGGAATCGATGCGCACGACAGCGGCCGGGCCCAGGATCAGGGGCGCCGCGTTGCGCACGTACGTGCCGTTCCAGACGAGGTTGCCGCTGTTCGTCGAGGAAGCGGAGCGCTGGCCGTTATTCATCTGGTCCCAGCGAAGCCCATAGGAGCGATCGAAGAGGTTCCGCGCGTAGACGTCCGGGCGCCCGTTCAGGAACGCGCCGGTGGAGATGTTGGCGAAGGTCTGAAAGCCCAGCCCGTGTCCCAGCTCGTGCAGGACCACGGTGAGCAGGTCCACGTTCGTTCCCTTGACGTGATCGTATCCGTAGTACCAGCTCGACGAGCCCAGGCAAACGGCATCGTCCACGCTGGAATTGAACTGGGCGGTGATGTCGTTGACGGTGGGGGCCAGATCCGTCCCGGCCAGCTTGTTGGCGAGGGCGATCGGGTAGTGCGTGTTCGCGATCGGCGCACCCGCGAAGTCGGTGGCCGTCGTCGCGGCGCCGGCGCTTCCGAGGACGCCGCTCGTGGCGTCGCACGGCGTCAGCGCGTCGAACCGGGCCCCGACGCGGATGTCCACGTTGCTCTGGAGGATGGTCCCCCAGATGGCGCACGCCTGGCGGAAGACGTTCAGGCGCTGTTCGCCTCGCGTGGTGCCGGGATTCCCGCCGACAGGCGTCGCGGGGGTCGCGTCATTGAAGCCCTCGCCGGCGCCGTCGAGATTGACCAGGGTGAACGTGGCGGCCGAGGCGGGCGCTGACGTTGAGAAGAGCAGGGCCGCGAGCGCGGCGGCAGCGAAAAGTGGGCGGCGCATAGGCTACCTCTCCTCCCGCACGCGCGTGGTCGGCGCGGGCATTGAGAGGAGCTTCTGGATCGATTCGAGATCTGAGTCGCAGTCCGTTGTGATGTTGCCGTTCGCGTCGCGACGCGCGATGGAGTAGACCTGGAACCGGCCGTCCAGATGCACCAGCTCACCGCCACCGGGAATCCGCTCCGCCGGAAGATACGCATCCGGCGAGATGGGCGCGTGGAGCGCGGCCCCGCGCGCGGCGTCCGCGGACAGCGCCTTTCGCTGCTCGGGCGACGGCATCACGGGCTTCCGCGTTTCCGGGTCGATGGCGATGAAGAGACCGGGGCTCGCCATCGGGACACCAATCTCGGGAAGGATGGACACGATGGGCTCACTGCCTGGATCGCCGGGGAGCCAATTCGGTCGCCACTGGAAATGCCACTTGGGGGCCGGCGCGCCGGCGCTTGCGACGCTGGGGAGGGCCACCGCGGCCACCGCCGCGACAGCCAGGAGAAGGGTCAACCAGGAGCGTCGCAAGAGCCATTCGCGTGGTGCCATGCCACCTCCTCACGAAGCGGCACGGATGCGCCTCGGAGAGCGTCATATGGATGTCTTTGGGTGTGCTACGAGGGACTAAGTCTACCTTAGACCCCACCCGCAGGACACGGATTCGTCAAAAGATCGGCACTTTTCCGCGTACAACTCCGCAATTCACCTAAGGCCATACCCAATAGCGTTTTAAGGCTTCCGGAAGCCTCCCTACATGCCCCCAGCCAGGGACGTCCCGGCCCGGAGCGAATCCACCATCATGACCAGTCGGTGGATCCGCCACTTCTGGTCGTCCCCCCGCTCGGCGATCAGCTCGTAGCGGCCGACGTCGGTTTTGGGGGTGGCGGCGTCCAGGAAGTCCTCCTCGAACGTGCCCCCCTGCGCGGCCAGCGTGCCGCTCACTCTCATATCCTCGGGCACGATCCGCAGCTTCGTCAGGTCCACGGCGGAGTAGAGCGTCACCAGGAAGTGCGTGACCAGGGGGCGGCCGACCACGGTGGGAGCGCCGGAATAGATGAGGGCGGCATCCGGGTGGAACAGGGAGCTGAACAGAAGGCTGTCGCGCCGGTCGGCGGCGTCGGCGTATTCGGTCCAGAGCGTGTCCAGAACGGCGCGCACCGCGGCGGCCTGGACGGTCTCGTCCAGGTTGTGCCTGCCGCATGCCGGCAACGCGACGACGAGAACCAGCAGGAACAGAGCGACGAATCGCATCGTGATCTCCTTTACTTCGGCCCGGATCGCGCCGAGCCGACTGTATGGAACGCGGCCTCCACCATGTCCGCCTGGATCCCCACTGTATCTTTAATGTCGCGCGCGTAGCCGCCCGCCAGGAATACTCCGAACGGGATCTGCCGCGACGCGCACTCCCCGAATACGTAGCGGTCCCTCGCGCGCAGGTCTTCGCGCGTCAGGCTGAGCCGCCCCAGCTGGTCCTCCCGGAACGGATCGGCGCCTCCGACGTACGCCACGAAATCGGGAGAGTGCCGCTCGAGGATCCGCGGCACCCAGTGCTCCAGCGCCGCCAGATACGTTTTGCCGTTCGCGCCGGTCTCCAGCCCCACGTCCTGATCGCTCGGCGGCTTGATGGCCGGGTAGTTGGCCTCCTCGTGGATCGAGAACGTGAAGACCGAGGGATCGTCGCGGAAGATCGCGGCGGTGCCGTTCCCCTGGTGCACGTCCACGTCGATCACCGCGGCGCGGCGGATCTTGCGCGCGGCCTGAAGCTCGCGGATCGCGATCGCGACGTCGTTGAAAACACAAAACCCTTCGCCGTGGTCGGGGAACGCGTGGTGGAAGCCGCCGCCCAGATTGGCGCCCGCCCCGCGAGCCAGGGCTTCGCGCGCGGCCCGGATGCTCCCGCCCGCGCACAGGAACGAAGCATCCGCGAGCGCCTTCGAGTACGGAAGCTCGAGGATCGTTTCCTCCAGCACCGACAGCCGCCCCTGCACCAGCTTGTCCACGTACTCGCGGTCGTGCACGCGAACCACCTGCTCCACGGACGCCGGCTCGGGCGCGAGTACTTCGTCGTCCCGCAGGACCTCGCGTCGCACCAATTCGTCGCGGATCATCCGGAATTTCTGCATGGGGAAGACGTGGATTCCGATGTCGGCGTAGTAGGCGTCCGAATGGACTACCGCCGGTGCCACGATTCCCCTATTCGAAGATGAACGGGGTCGGGTGGTGGCCGGCCGCCAGCTTCGCGGCCAGGGCCTCGGACTCGTCCGCGATCGCCGAGGCGCCGCTCGCGGGCGCGAGCGAGCGGTAGAGGACGATCAGCGCCCCCACCCAGAACGGAAACGTCAGAGCGGTGACGAGGCTGGTCCAGAGAAGCACCACGACCCGAAACGCGAATTCCGCGCCCGGCACGGCGGCGCCGATCGCGCCGAAGAGTGCCGCCGGGACGGATGCGATCAGCACCGCCACGAAGAGGACGAGGAAGAACACGAGAAAGCGCCAGAAGATGCCCCAGAAATGCCCCGCCACCATCCTCGCGCTCATCGTGATGGCGCGCATGGGGCCGGAGCCGTCCAGCACCACGGCTGGGACCGCGAAGACCAGCAACATGCCCGAGACGAAGAGCCACATCAGAATGGGGCCGCTCGTCACCAGGGCGAGCATGGCCACCACTCCTCGCGGCAATTCCGGGAAGGGCGTGACCACGGCGAGCAGGAGGCCGAGGATCAGCGCCACCGGGATGAAGACGATCGCCATCTGCAGCAGCACCGAAAGCGCAAAGGGGACGAGTCGCTCCAGCACGTGCCGGATGGCGTCGACGAAGCTGATTCGTTGGCCGCGCAGGAGCGAATCTTGGAGCGGCAGAAACGGCGTGTACACGCAGACCAGGAGCGGAAGGTACGCGGAGATCTTCATGAATAGCTGCACCATCAGCGCCTGGTTGTCGCGGAAGCCCAGCGGCGAGGTGGCGCCGCCCGCCAGCTCGAGATAGAGCGACGTGCCGAAATGGTAGAACCAGAGGAAGATGAGCGCCGGGAGGGCCGCGGGGATGGACTTCATGCCCAGGTCGTAGAGGGCCCGCAGATACTCGCCGACGCGCGGCAGCGGCCGGCGCGACGCGTGGACCACCGTTTCGTCCATAGTCATGGCGCCGGATTGTACTCCCGCGGCCCTCTCTTGTGTCTACGTGCCCATCGTGTCCTCGCGTTCCGGCTCTTCCCGCGATAAAATGAGGCCCCGAAGCGCTTAGCCAACCGAGGTCCACGCCATGCGTCCAATCCAGGATCCGACCGCCGCGCATCCGACCCAGCTTTCGCTGGACGAGATTCAGGAGGAGGCGCTCGCGCCCGAGGACGCGCTCGCTGCCGCGCCCGCCGCGGACGAGGACCTGCTCCCCCTGGACGACGAGCAGCGCGCGGCCGTGGAGCACGGCGACGGGCCGCTGATGATTGTCGCGGGCGCGGGGACGGGGAAGACCACCGTCATCGCGCGGCGGATCGCGCACCTCATCACCTCCGGGCGCGCCCGCCCTTCCGAGATCCTCGCGCTCGCCTACAACGAGAAAGCCGCGGCCGAGATGCAGGAACGCGTCGATCTCCTCGTGCCCTACGGCTACGCCGACGTCACCATCGCCACCTTTCACGCCTTCGGCGACGACGTGCTCGCGGCGCACGGGGTGGAGATCGGCCTGGCGCCGGGGTTCACGGTCCTGGACAAGACGGCCCAGTCCCTCTTCCTCGCCGAGCGGATCGGAGAGCTGCCGCTGAAGCACTACGCGCCGCTTTCCAATCCGACGCGATACATCCGGGAGATCGGAGATTTCGCGGGCCGCGCCAAGGACGTGCCGCTGTGGCCTGACGATCTGCGCCGGCAGGCCCAGGCGTGGCTGGATACCAAGGATGAAGCTGTGCTGGACCAGGCCCGGCGCGACCTCGAGCTGGCGGACGTCTACGA
>JBKJXM010000224.1:0-3387 GCA_046716305.1 Candidatus Eiseniibacteriota bacterium | reverse complement strand
GCGCAGGGGGGGCTGGGGATCGGGCTCACGATTGTTCGCCGGCTCGTCGAGATGCACGGCGGAACGGTCGAGGTGCGCAGCGAGGGGATCGGCAAGGGAAGCGAGTTCTTCGTGCGCCTCTCCGCGGTCCGGCAGGGCGAGGGAGCGACGCCCAAGCGGGAGCCCGCCGACGGTAAGCGTGGTGCCGCCACACCTCCCCGCACCAGTCCGCGCCGCGTCGTGGTCGCGGACGACAACGTCGACGGGGCCGATTCCCTCGCAGCGCTGCTCCGCCTGGACGGGTATGACGTTCGCGTCGCCTACGACGGGCCGGAGGCCCTCGAAATCTCCGGGGCCATCGAGTCCGAGATCGTCGTCCTGGATATCGGCCTGCCCGGAATGAACGGCTACGAAGTGGCCCGTCGAATACGCGCACGGGGCGCCGACGGGATCCTGCTGGTCGCGGTGACGGGCTACGGCCAGGCCCACGACATTGACCGGTCGCGGGAAGCCGGTTTCGACCATCACCTCACGAAACCGGTCGACATCAAAGTCCTGAGAGACCTGCTTGGGGATGCCTCGCCTAAGGCTTCGGCTCGGGCGGACGCCGGGTAACGACGTTCACCAGGCGCCCGGGGACGACGACGACCTGGGCGACATCCTCTCCCCCGACAAAGCGCTGAACCCTGGCGTCGGCCATGGCAGCGGCCTGAACCGCCTCCCTGGCGGCGCCCACCGGCACTTCGATCTGCGATCGGACCTTCCCGTTGACCTGCACGACCAGACTCTGGAGATCGCTGTGGAGCGCCGCGCGATCCGGCTGCGGCCACGGGGCGGTGACGATGGATTTGGCGTGGCCCAGGCGGTCCCAGGCGCCTTCCGCGGTGTGCGGAGCCAGGGGGGCCAGGAGACGCGTCGCGAGATCGACGGCCTCGGCGACCTCGGGCGACTGAAGACTGCCCCCCGCCGCCTCGTACTCCTGGGCGGCGTTGACCATCTGCATGAGACCGCTCACCGCTGTGTTGAAGTGGAAGCGGTCCACATCCTCGGTGATCTGGAGCACGAGCTGGTGGACGCGGCGGCGCAGGTCGCGGGCGGGGCCCGCGGTCGCGAAGGCTCCGGGGGTCAGGGCCTTGCCTTTCTTGCTGGCCGGCACAACCTTGTTCGCTTCAGTGAAATCCTCGACCATCTTCCAGTAGCGCATGAGGAACCGGAACGCCCCCTCGACGCCCCGGTCGTTCCACTCGGCGTCCTTCTCCGGCGGCCCGATGAAGAGCGTATAGAGGCGAACGGTGTCGGCCCCGTAGCGCTCGATCAGGGCGTCCGGAGGGACCACGTTCCCTTTCGACTTCGACATCTTCGCGCCGTCCTTCGTGATCATCCCCTGCGTGAAGAGCCGCTCGAACGGCTCGGGAAACGCCACCAGGCCGGCGTCCTGAAAGACCTTCACGATGAAGCGCGAGTAGAGCAGATGCAGGATCGCGTGCTCCACGCCCCCGATGTACTGATTCACGGGGAGCCAGCGGTTGACCGCATCCGTATCGAAGGCATGGTCTTCCGCCTTCGGGCTCAGAAAGCGCAGGAAGTACCACGACGAATCCACGAACGTGTCCATGGTGTCGGTTTCCCGCCGCGCGGCGCCGCCGCACTTGGGGCAGCGCGCCACCAAGAAGGCCTCGTTCGACAGGAGCGGCGACTCCCCCGTCGGCTTGAACTCGACCTGGTCGGGCAGGAGCACCGGCAGCTCCGACTCGGGCACGGGCTGAATGCCGCATTTGGGGCAGGTCACCATGGGGATGGGCGCGCCCCAGTAGCGCTGGCGCGAGATCAGCCAGTCGCGGAGGCGGAAGTTCACGCGAGCCTCCCCCTTCCCTTCCTTCTCCAGGGCCACCACGATCGCGCGCTTTCCCTCTTCGCTGGGGAGGCCGTCGAATCGCCCGGAGTTCACGAGCTTTCCCTCCCCCTCGTAGGCCGCCTTTCCGTCGAAGCGCGGGCCCGTGTCGGGGCGGATCACCTCGACGATCGGAAGCTTGTACCTGGTGGCGAACTCGAAATCGCGCTGATCGTGCGCCGGCACGGCCATGATGGCGCCGGTCCCGTAACCCATCAGCACGTAGTTCGACACCCAGACCGGGAGCCGGGCACCGCTCAGGGGGTGGACCGCCTCCACACGCAGCGACACTCCCTCCTTCTCGGTCTCGACGGCGAACCGGTTTTCCACGCGGGCGCGCTTCAGCCGATCCACGAAACGCGCTGCCTCGGTGGAGAGCTTCCCTTCCGCGGCGAGCGCGCTGACCAGCGGATGCTCGGCCGCGACCACCATGAACGTGGCGCCCAGGAGCGTGTCGGGGCGCGTGGTGAAGATCTCGAGAGCCGCGTCGCGGCCGGCGAGGGGGAAGCGCACGGAGGCGCCCTCGCTCCGGCCGATCCAATTCGCCTGCATGACGCGGACCTTCTCGGGCCAGTGCTCGAGCAGCGCTAGATCGCGGAGCAAGGCGTCGGCGTAGGCGGTGATCTTGAAATACCACTGCTCCAGCTCGCGCGTCTCGACGGGCGTGTCGCAGCGCTCGCAGTGGCCGTCCAGGACCTGCTCGTTCGCGAGCACCGTCTGGCAGGAGGGGCACCAGTTCACCGCGCCCTTCGCGCGATACGCGAGCCCGCGGCGGTAGAGTTGGAGGAAAATCCACTGGGTCCACTTGTAGTAGGAGGGATCGCACGAGGCGATCTCGCGGTTCCAGTCGTACATCGCGCCCCACGCGAAGAGCTGCGCCTTCATGCGCGCGATGTTCTTCTTGGTCCAGACGGCCGGGTGGATCTGGTTCGCGATCGCCGCGTTCTCGGCCGGAAGCCCGAAGGCGTCCCAGCCCATCGGCGCGAGGACCGCGTAGCCCTGCATCTTCTTCAGGCGCGCAACGGTGTCGCCCAAGATGTAGTTCCGTCCGTGTCCCACGTGGAGGTCGCCCGAGGGGTACGGGAACATGTTGAGGCAATAGAAGCGGCGGTCGGGCGCCATGGGGTCGTCCAGCTCGAAGAGCCGCTCGTCCCGCCATCGCGCCTGGGCGCGCGCCGACAGCTCGCGGAACGGGTACGCCGCTTCGCGCGTTTCCCGTTCGCGCTCGCGCGACTCTCCGCGCCCCCGCGTCTCTTCGTCGTGGCGTGATTCAGGCATCGCGGCCCGCCTCCCTCCGCGCGGGCGACAGCAGCTTGCGTTCGATCAAGTCGCGCAGCTCCGCGTCGCGCACGTCGCCGCGCTTCAGGGCGCGATCCGCGGTGTAGACGGCGTGGAGCGCCTCCCGGGCGGCCGCGGGGCCGAGCCGCACGCGGGGCGCCCCCCCGCGGCGGTATGCGAATGCCTGCGGCTCGAGCGCGGCGAGGGCCCGCTCCGCCACCGCCCAGAGCGCGCTCGTC
>JBKJXM010000223.1:0-12357 GCA_046716305.1 Candidatus Eiseniibacteriota bacterium | reverse complement strand
GGCTCGCCGAGGCGGTGAAGGCTTCGGGGGACGCCGGCGGTCCGGAAATGGCGCGGTTTCGGAAGGCCTGGGGGAAGGCCGACGTGGAACTGAGCACGTCCCGGTTCTAGCCCCGGCCCCCATGATCAGGAGAAGTGAGACCCGCGCGTGACCGATCTGCCGACCCGGAGCTTCGCGCTGCCCGATCTCCGCATCGTGCCGGTGCCCAGCCTGGTGCCCCACGAGCGCCACGACGAGCACCGCACCGGCCCGCTCACCGCCCGCCTTCGCGCGCAGGGGGTTCTCCGGAATCCGCCGGTGGTCGCGCCGTTCCCCGCGGCCGCCGGGGAGCGCTACATCGTCCTGGACGGCGCCAACCGCACGGCGGCGGCGCGCCAGTCCGGCCTCCCGTTCCTGGTGGTCCAGGCAGTTCGTTACGAAGAGCCCGACGTCCGGCTTCTCACCTGGAACCACGCCCTGGCGGGGGAGTCGGCGCGCACCCTCGCGGACCTCTTCGCCTCGATCCCCGGCGTCACCGTGGCGCGCGAAACGCTCGCGCACGCGCGCGCACTCCTCGCGCGGCGCGAGGCGCTGGCGTTCGTGTCCATGCCGGGCGGCGAGGTGATCACGCTGGCCTGCGCCGGTGACTTCGCCGAGCGGAATCGCGCCTTGAACCGCATCGTCGAGACCTACCGCCGCGGAAGCCGCGTCTATCGCGTCGCGCCCGACTCGCTGGAGTCGGCGCAGGAGCGAATCCCCGACGCGGAAGCGCTCGTCGTCTTCCCGCGCTTCGCGCCCGCCGAGATATTGGAGCTGGCCGCGACCGGCGAGCAGCTTCCTGCGGGAATCACGCGGCACCTGGTCGCGTGGCGCGCCCTGCGCGTGAATCTGCCGCTGGAGTTCCTGGCGGATACCGAGCAGTCGCGGGAAGAGAAGCAGGCATGGCTCCGGGCGTGGATGCGGGAGCGGGTGGAGCGGAGCCAGGTGCGTTTCTACGAGGAAAGCACCGTCCTCTTCGACGAGTAGGCCGGCCGCCGCCGGGGCGGGACCCAGGTGGCGCCGGGCCGGGCCTAGGGGCCGAGCACCACGCGGCCATCCTTCATGACGAAGCGCGGAGAGAGCACCGCCTCGATGTTCCGATCGGGCCGGCCGGGCACCGCGACCAGGTCGGCCGCAAACCCGGGCGCGATCCTTCCGATCTCCCGCTCGAGCCCCAGGAGCGCGGCGTTGACCGAGGTTGCCGACCGGAGCGCCTCGAGCGGCGTCAGCCCCGCCCGGGTCAGCCAGACCAGCTCGCGCGCATTTTCCCCGTGCATGGAATAGACGGCGTCGGATCCGCAGCCGATCGCCACCCCCGCTTTCTTGGCCAGCCTGAGCGACGCGAACTGCTCCTTCTGGAGCGCGGCGAGCCGTTCGGCGTAGCCCGGCGAATAGCCCAGGGCCGCGCCGTGGTCCGAGTACCACTGGAGGTGATAGAGCGTCGGGACCAGGTAGACGCCGCCGCGGGCCATGGCCTTGGCGGTCGCGGCGTCCAGCCGCGATCCATGCTCCAGGGAGCGGACTCCGGCGGCGACAGCCCGCTTCGCCCCTTCCAATCCCATCGCGTGCGCGGCGACCCATCGCCCGCGCGGGTGGGCCGCCTCCACGGCGGCGCGGACCTCGGCGCTCGTATAGAACGGTGTGCCCGACGTGTCATCGTAGGTGCCCCCCGTCGCATACACCTTGATCCAGTCGCATCCGCTGCCCAGGTACTCCCGCGCCTTCTTCGTGATCTCCTCCGCGGTCGCGGCGGTGCCGTCCGGCGGCGGCCAACGGATATCGGGCCTCCCGCCGGAGGGCGGATAGATGGGGCCGGATACGATCAGCCGGGGTCCGTTCACCAGGCCGCGTGCCGTGGCCTGCGCCAGCGCCAGGTCGATGCCGGCGGCATCTCCCATCTCCCGCACCGTGGTGATGCCGGCGCGAAGCGTCTTCTCGGCATTCCGCGCCGCTTCGAACGCGACGACGATCGGAGAGCCGAGGTAATCGTTCAGGAAATTAGGCGCGCGGGTCGTATCGGCCCACAGGAAGGTCAGGTGCGTGTGCGCGTCGATCAGTCCGGGGAGGAGGGTCGTGCCGCGCAGGTTGATCACTCGGGCTCCGGCAGGCGACTTCAGCGCGCCGCCTATGGCGGAAATGCGGCCGTTCTCGACCAGCACCCGCACCGGCCCCTCGCGCATCCCCACGCCGTCGAATAGCCGGTCGCACTCGATCACGATCGCCGCGCCGCCCGTGTCTGCCGCCTCGGCCTGTGCGCCCGCGAGGAGCGCCGCCAGGCACACCGCGGCGATACGTAACTTCACGTCCGGGCCCCGAGGGCCAGGTCGAAGAAGCGGCCCAGGATCGCCCGCCCCGCCCGCTCCACCTCGATGCGCGCCGCTTCGTCGAGCACGCCCGCCGGGAGCCGCGGCGCCCAGGCACTCGCGAGCGCGCGATCGACCTCCAGATGGAATTGGAAAGCGTAGGCGTGGCGCCCCCAGCGGAACGCCTGGTTCTTGTAGAGGCCGCTCTCCGCCAGGAGCACGCCGCGCTCCGGCACATGAAAGGTGTCCTCGTGCCAGTGCACCACCGGGAACGCCTCGCCTTCTTTGCCGACGACCGCGTCGGTACGCCCTTCCGGCGTCAGCCGGACTTCGCCGATCCCCACTTCGGACACCGGCCCGCGCTCCACACGCGCGTCGAGGGCGGCCGCAAGGAGCTGCGCGCCCAGGCACACCGCGAGAATCGGGATCTCGCGCTCGGCAGCGTCACGCAACAGACGCCGCTCGTGGACCAGGTGCGGGTGGTCCACGGTGTCGTGCACGCTCATCGGGCCCCCCATCACGACGAGGCCGCCGATCTTGTCGGCCGGCGGCACCGTCTCGCCGCGATCCATGCGGAAATGCTCGAATGCGATGCCGCGCGCCGCCGCCTCGTCCGCGATCGTGCCCGGGCCTTCCCAGGCGACGTGCTGCACGAGAGCCCAGGGGAGCGAAGATCGGGAGCGGGCGGCGGAGCGCGTCCGGCGGGGTGATTTCTCGGCTCGGGGAGGCACGCGCGGTAGACTACCACGGTCGACCCGGGGCCCGCCCACGTCCGACGGAGTGGTGATTCCGGCTCGTCACGTGGCGATCGGCTGTTCGTATCTAAAGGTGTCCATGCCGCCGGCGAAAACCCGAACGAGGGATTTCCTATGAACCGTAGCGCCCGCCCCGCACCTCTCGCCCTGGTTTTGGGGCTGGCTCTTGCGCTTTCCAGCCTGGCAGCAGCGCCGCCCCTCCGCGCCGCCGAGCGACCCGTGAATCCGACGCGCGCCACGTTCGCCGGGGGCTGCTTCTGGTGCATGGAGACCGCGTTCGAAGGGATCCCGGGGGTCCTCTCGGTCGTCTCGGGCTACTCGGGGGGACCGGAGAGGAGTCCGACCTACCACGACGTCTCCGCTGGGAAGACGGGCCATGTGGAGGCCGTGCAGGTGCTGTACGACCCCCGCCGGATCTCGTACGGAAAGCTGCTCACGATTTTCTGGCACAACGTCGATCCCACGCAGGACGACGGACAGTTCTGCGATCGGGGCGCCCAGTACCGGTCGGCCATCTTCGTCGCGACGCGGGAGGAGCGACGGATGGTTCTGGCCTCCCAGCGGGCCGCGGCGGCCGAGCTCCGCGCGAAGAAGCCGATCGTGACGCGGATCCTTCCGTTCACGGCTTTCTATCCCGCCGAGGATTATCACCAGGACTACTACAAGAAGAATCCCGCCGACTATCACGCCTACCGGACCGGCTGCGGACGGGACCGGCGCTTGAAGCAGCTCTGGGGCGTGGCGCCGCACACGGCGGGATAGGGCCCGGACTGGGGACGTCAGCCGCCGAAAGGCGACGCCAGCAGCCGAATGGCGACGTCATCCCGGCCGCGCGCCGGCCGCCCCCAGTCCCGCCGCCCGGCCGGTAGACCAGGCCCAGGCGAAGTTGTAGCCGCCGATCGGCCCGAACGCGTCGAGCATCTCCCCGCAGAGGAACAGCCCCGGCCAGCGCCGGCTCTCCAGCGTGCGCGGATCGATCTCGGACAGCGCAACTCCGCCCCCGGTCACTTCGGCCTTCGTGTACCCCTCGTCTCCGGTCCAGGGGAGCTCGAGCCGCGTGAGCGCCTCGACCGCGCGCCTCCGATCCTCCCGCTTCAGCTGAGCGAGAGACGTCTCTCCCGCGACCCCCGCGTCCGTGAGGAGCGCCTCGGCGAGCCGCGCGGGCAGCCTTTCGCGGAGAGCGGCGACCACGCTCCCCTCCCCCTGGCGCAGCCTCTGGTCCCACGCCTCGGCGTCCCACTCGGTCCAGCGCGCGTAGATCCGCTGCCGCTCCCCGGCCGTCCCTTGAACGCATAGATGGGACAGGTTCAGGACGGACGGGCCGCTGTACCCCTTGTGGGTAAAGAGGAAGCCCCCGGTGGTGACGAGCGACCTTCCCGAGGCGGCAGGCGCCTCGAGCGTGACCGGAAGGGATATCCCGGAAAGCGGCGCATGGCGGTGCGGCCTCGCGAGGAGGGGTGTCAACGCAGGGTACGTGTCGTGCATCGCGTGCCCCAGGCGCCGGGCGATCGCGAACCCCGTCCCGTCGCTGCCGGTGGCCGGCACCGAGAGCCCGCCGGTCGCGAGCACGACGGTTGACGCTTCGATGGCGGCGCCGCTCTCGACCGCGACGCTCCATGCGCCGTCCTGCGGCACAACGTCGGTGACCACGGTTCCAAACCGCGTCTCCACTCCCCGGCGCCGCGCCAGGGCGAGGAGGCCATCCCGCACGTCCCGCGAGTGGTTCGAGACGGGAAACAGCTTTCCGGTCTCCTCTTCGAGCGCGAGGGGGATGGCCAGCGTCTCTTCGAAAAACCGGCGCTGCTCCCGAAGGGGCCAGGCCCAAAGCAGCTTCCTCATGGTGTTTGGCGAGGAGGAGGTGACGAACCGCGCGGGATCGAGCTCGGACGGGAGGACGTTGCAGCGCCCGCCGCCGCTCATCACGATCTTCCGGCCGCCGTCCTTGGTCCTCTCCAGCAGGAGGACGCTCCGGCCGGCCTCGGCGGCGAAGGCCGCGGCCATGATTCCGGCCGCGCCCGCTCCGACGACTACAACCGGATACCGGTGTCCGCTCATGCATTTCCTCCTGTCATCACGCGTTTCCTACCGGAGGCACGGACCATGCAATCACTGATCCGTGCTCCCCTCCGGGATCGAGAGGAGAGAGGCGGCGTTTCGGCTTGCGGCGAAATCAGCAACCTAGTACCGCACCGATAGATGACTAAGGGATTAGTCAAGTTGCGGGCCCAACGTGGGGGTCCGAGCGTCGCTGGGATTCGGAACCTCCGGATACGGTGTCTGCTTCAATTTGCACCAATTCGGGGTGATTCGTTGAAGGATTTACACGAGTCGGCTTCCAAATTCCAAGTGTGCAACAGGGAGACTCCCGGGAAGGCTGCTTCCATGTGGCGGCCATAAGAGGATCTGACTAATGGAGCGTTATCGGAATTTCTTCACCAGCGTAGCAGTGACGGGACTGGCTTGCGCCCTTCTCACTGGGTCCGCCCTCGCGCTACCGGCTCCTTCACTCCAATTCGATCCGGCGGCCAATCAGGTCCAAGCGAGCGCTTCGGCGCAGCCCATGACCCTGGCGATGACCTCCGCGACGAAAACCGGATTCGGAAGCCGCGCAAGCGAGTTGTCGCTGGCGCGGGGTGTCTCCCGGGACGGGGCTCAATTGGAGTCAGGCGCGGTAGCAGGGACGGGTACCCACCGCGCATCGCGGTCCAAGAAGACGTACATCATGTCGGGACTGGTTCTCGCAGCTATGGCGGCGCCGATTGCTCTCCGGTCCGGTGACGGTGACGGGCCGGCGAACGCCGCGGCAACGAACGGATCGAACAATTCCGGGAGTGCCACGCTAGCTGGTCTTGGCGAAGGCCATTACCATGGCGACGATTGCGGGGATTGCGGTCACAACGACTGCGGTGACTGCGGCGATTGCGGCGACTGCGGCGACTGCGGCGATTGCGATTGCGACGATGACGGTGGCGGCGGCGGCGGCGGTGGCGGCGGTGGTCAGTTGCCGGAGCCCGGCACCGTACCGCTGATCGGAGCGGGCCTGATGGTTGCGCTCGCCTTCCGGTCGCGTCGGTAGTCCAGTTGCGTCATTTGACCTAGGGCGTGCGCGGTGGATGTCCCCGCGCCGCCCGACGGTCGACTTTCCTCGAACATCCCTCTGCGCTTCGGCGCTGGTGGAGTAGCCGCCACCTCTCCCTCATAATCCTCGGATGAATCGTAAGAAAGCTGCCTGGATCCTGGCGGTCGTGGCGGACGCGCTCCAGATGGTGCTCCTGCCGGCAACCGCCGGAGGCTTCCTGTCGCCCGTCAACAACGTCCTGGATTTCGTGGTCGCGGTCGCGATGATCGCTCTGCTGGGGTGGCACGTGGCGTTCCTGCCCACGGTGATCGCCGAAGTGGTGCCCGTGCTGAATATCTTCCCCACTTGGACGGCGGCGGTGTTCTTCGTCACGCGACGGCGCGCGGTGGATGTGGACGCGCGACGGAAGGATTTGCCTCCCGGCGCACAGTAGTTCTCCTCCGACGCCACGATCCTCCTGACTCAGGATGAAGTGCTACGTCACTTGCCGATGAAGGAGTGCGTCGAGGTGATGGCGGCCGCGCTTCAAGCGCTGAGCCGCGGGCAGGTTGTACAGCCTGTCCGATCGGTCCTTCGCCTGCCGGATGGCTCGGGGCTGCTCGGGGTCATGCCCGCGATCCTGGGACCCGATGCAGGCGTCACGGCTGGCGGCGCTCGGCGCACCAGCTCCCTCCTCGGCCTCAAGGTGATCACTGTCATGCTCGGGAATCACGGCACCCCCTACGACTCGCACCAGGGCGCCCTCCTCCTGTTCGAGGCGGATCACGGCCGTCTCCTGGCCATCCTCGACGCCTCGGCCGTCACGCGGATCCGCACCGCGGCCGTGAGCGCCGCCGCGACGCGGGCGCTCGCAAATCCGGATGCGGGCGATCTCGCGATCCTGGGGTCAACCACGGCATCCCGGTCGAGGCCGGACCGGATGCGCGCGACGCGGTGCGGGGCGCCTCCATCATCTGCACGACGACGGCGGCCGGCGAACCCGTCCTCCACGGCGAGTGGATCGCGTCCGGCGCGCACGTGAATGCGGTGGGCGCCTGCACGCCGGCCGCGCGAGAGCTGGACACGGAGGCGGTCCAGCGGGCCACGCTCTTCGTGGACGACCGCGCCGCAGCGCTCGCCGAGGCGGGGCGCGGCGATTGGGCATCCGCTGCTCGGCACGGTTGTCTGCGTGCTCTCGGGAGGAAATATCGACGCGAAGAAGATCGCGGCGATCATGTCGGGGGAGGTTCCGTGAGGGACGACTTGAGGACGTGAAGCTGGGGCGTCAGGAGGGAGGAGGGCGTTGCCCCGCCTCCCTCCGGCGCTCTCGCCTGTACTCCACCGGCGGCGAGAGAGCCGCGCCCGTGGTCAGAACTTGAGAGCCAGTCCGGCCTGGAGCGTCCAGAAGGACGGGTTGAACTTTTCGGGGATCAGCCGCGAATCCTGGTCTTGAAGCATGACGTAGCGACCGCCCAGGTCCGCGCCCACGCGTGGAGAGAGCGGGATCTTGAGCCCGCCGCCTACGTGAACTCCGAAGTCCTGCGTGGTGTCATCCTCGATCAATTCGCTCTCGTAATCGTAGGTCGTGTTGTACCAGCCGGCGCCTGCGCCGACGTAGAAGAGATCTCGAGGTGCGAGAAGCAGGGACGCCGTGATCGGCCACTGCCGGACGTCCAAGGCGCCGTTCGCCCGGCTCTCGGTCCGGTAGCCTCCGGCGATCTCGGTTTGAAGCAGGTCGCGCACGATCGTAGCCCGGAGCGCGAGTCCGAACATCCCTTTCACTTCGTCGGAATCCTTCGATTTCGTGATGCCGTACGAGGGGATGATCTCCGTGGCGTACGAGCGAGCGGGAGCCAGCGGAAGAACGAACGCTGCCAGGAGCAGCGCCACGATCAGCACGCCCAATCCCGGGCGGCGCGTCCGATCAAGAGGCCTTTCGTTGTTCATCGCACTCTCCTTCCTGCGGCGTTCTGTACGTCACGCGATCCCTGGCTTCTCCGTCAGACAAAAAAAAATTTCGGCGGCCGCCCGGCTCGGTCGGGTCGAGGCAAGGGGGATGAGACCGTGGGGTCCGGCCGGGCGTCGCCTACCCGAAGCTTCCATCAAGCCGCGTGCCACCCCTGCCGAAATGCCGGTCACGGCAAATCTAAGATTCTAACTGGCAACGCGATGACCACCAGCTGGCCCTGTCGGCCACCTGGCTACCCTGCCCGCCCCAGCTCGTACATCCTGGAAAAGGTCGTTCGCCAGGGTTCAACGTTGCAAAATTTTCCCACGCCGCTTCACGCGAAAAAAACCCGGCGCTCACCGGAACGCGTCGTCTGCGGGGACAGTCGAGCGCACTGCGCGGTGGCGCCGGGGAATACTGCGCACAGAACTTCGGGGATCAATGGGAGATCGGGAACGTCAGTCCTCCGAAGATCGAGGTCTGCGATAGATCGGTCGCCGAATAGCGCAGCTCCGCGAACAGGCGGCTGCTTCCCATCGGGAACAGTGCGCCCCCGAACAGATTCACGCCCAGGTCACTGCCCGGGTCGCCCGGCCCGTCGGCCGAGTACATATGAAGAGCGGCGCCTGCGCCCAGATACGGGCTGACTTTGCCGGCACGCTCGAAGTGGTAGTAGATGTCAAAATTGGGATTGATGTCGGTGAGGCCGTCGTTCGACCAGAAGAGCACGCTCGGCGTCAGGTGGAACCGGGAGCCGTACTCCTCGAATTCCAGATGGCCGCCACCCGCCAGCGAAGCGCTTCCGCCTTCCGGATCGACGGAGCCGAGCCGAACTCCGACCGAGGACAGCCCGAACGACGACGCCGGCGAAGTCCATCCGGCGGTCAAGAGCAGCGCCAGGCATGCCGCGACGATCCCATGAGTTGGCTTCATTGCGTCCTCCTTCCACCATGGATGTGGTGAGGCGGGCTCCGCCTCCAATGAAGCGGAAGGGCCGCCGGAACTGACGAATCTCAATTGGCGTGCCAGACGGGGGCGCAACTCCGGCTCCAGCGGCGGAGGTCGGTGCGGGAGGGAGAATTAGGGCCGAAGTTTTGGACGCGCGACGTGGGGCGGGCAGCGCAGCAGCGCCGGGCTCGCGCGGGCCCTTGAAGAATCGGCCTCCCCGGGGGAACGAAATTCAAGGGGCGGAGCCACTCGGCCCCGCCCCACTGTTTCGTTACGAATCAGGTTTGTGACGCGCGTGCTCTACGAGGCTGGAGCCTCCGCCTCGCGCCGCGCTCCCGGCTGAGGCACGATGCGCAGATAGGGCTTCGGCGCCTTCCAGCCATCGGGGAATCTCTTCCGCGCATCCTCGTCGGAGAGGCTGCTCGCGATGATCACGTCCTCGCCGCACTTCCAGTTGACCGGAGTCGCCACGCTGTATTGCGACGTGAGCTGGAGCGAGTCGATCACGCGCAGGATCTCCTCGAAGTTCCGGCCGGTGCTCGCCGGGTAGGTGATCATGAGCTTCACCTTCTTGTCAGGACCCACCACGAAAACCGAGCGCACGGTGAGCGTGTCGTTCGCCTTCGGATGGATCATCCCGTAGAGGTCCGAGACCTCCCGGTCGGGATCGGCGATCAACGGGAAGTTGAGCGCGTGCCCCTGCGTCTCCTTGATGTCATTCGCCCACGACCGGTGCGAGTCGAGCGGATCCACGCTCAGGCCCGCCACCTTGACGTTCCGCTTCTCGAACTCGGGCTTCAGGCGCGCCACTTCGCCCAGCTCGGTGGTGCAGACCGGGGTGAAATCCTTGGGATGTGAAAAGAGAACTGCCCATCCGTTTCCCATCCATTCGTGGAAGCGGATCGGGCCGGCCGTGGTCTCGGCCGTGAAATCGGGAGCGATGTCGCCGAGTTGGAGTGCCATGACGTCTCTCCTCGTGGAAGGCCGCCCCGCCGAACGGGACGGTGGAACGATGGGGCGGTGCGTGAAACCGCGATGGTAGCATGTGGTCGTGCGAGCGCTAATTGTCATGTACCTGGCCCTGGCCGTCGGCACCGGATGCGGCCGGCGGGAGGAGAGCCGCGTGCCCGCGCCGGTCCCCGTCGTGGTCGAGGACTGGAGCATCGAGCCGGGCGCGCGCCTGGGATCGGTGCCTTGGGGGGGCTCGGAGCAGGAGCTGATACGGGCGTTCGGCGCCGCGAACGTTCGGGACACACTGATCGCGATGGGCGAGGGGGCAACCGCGCCCGGTGCGATCGTCTACCCCGACGATCCCCAACGTCGAATCGAGATCGTCTGGGGCGACCCGGGCGCCAAGCGGAACCTGTCCCGGGTCATCCTGAGAGGCGACCGCTCGAGGTGGACGCTCGCGCCAGGAGTTTCATTGGGGACCAGCCTGCGCGAGCTGGAAGAGAAGAACGGCCGGCCGTTTCGGCTGACGGGTTTCGGATGGGATTACGCCGGGGCGGTGATCTCCTGGCAGGGCGGTGAGCTCGATTCGGCCCTGACGCGGGGGGTCCACATCTACCTCATGCCGCGGTCGGAACCTCGCGCGGGCCCCGAGTACAGCCGGCTACAGGGGGATCGTGAGTTTCCGTCGTCCCATCCCGCCATGCAGGAGCTGAACCCGCGCGTGTACCAGATATTCGTCGACGGGAGCATGCTCTGAGGGGGCGCCCCTGCGCGGAGGGCGGCGACCCCGTCAGCGCGCCTCGAACACGATGGCCTGGAGCTTGACCGGAACCGGCCGGTCCCCCAATTCTGTGCGGATGCGGTCCGCAAGCTTCCGCTCGATTTCCTGGATGCTCGCCGAGCCGCGGGCCTGGATCTCGGTCGCGACCGGGTTCCCCTCGACCAGTCCCTGCGCGAGCTCCTCCGCGCTCGGGGACGTGCTCGAAAGCGCCACCACCTCGTCCTGGACCTCGGCGAATCCGGCCGCCTTCAACATCTGCCGCATCCGTGGCCGGTCGCCCAGGCTGAACGGGACCTGGTAGAACGTGGGCGGATCGGACGGAAAGAAACCCGTGATCACCTGGTGGGCGATCTGCGCGAAGCGGTTCCGTTCGATATCGTCCCAGACGCTCGCGAAAAACGTCCCGCCCGGCTCGAGCACCCGGCGCGCCTCTTTCAGGGCCGCATCCTTGTCCGGGGCGAACATGAGCCCGAACTGGCAGACCACGGCGTCGAATGAGGCGTCGGCCAGCCCCGTCGCGCACATGTCGGCGGCCCGCCACGAGAGGCGCGGGTCCTCCCCCACTGCCTCCCGGGCATGCTCTACCATGGCCAGATTCAGGTCTGTGGCGAGGAGCGATGCGTCGCGGGAGAGCGCCTCGAGGAGCCGCCGGGTGACGATCCCCGATCCGCACGCGGTCTCGAGCACGCGGCGGGCATCATCGGGCAGGCGGCGAGCCAGATCACGGGCGTAGGGCTCGAAGAGGACGGGACCCAGGCACTGGTCGTAGTGCTTGGGGATCGAGGCTGTAAACTGTGCGTGCACGGCGGGCGCGGGCTTGTTCATAGGCGGCCATTATGGCCGGAACGGGTTGGCGTCGCCAAGCGAGGAACGGAGGGACGAAATGCCTGACCCATCCGGGAAGCTCCGGCGATCCAGGAACAAACTAATCGCCGGCGTGTGCGGCGGAATCGCCGAGCGGTTTGGCTGGGATCCAACCCTTGTCCGCGTGCTCTACGTGGTCGTGTCGATCGTGAGCGTGGCCTTCCCCGGGATTCTGGTCTACTTCCTCCTCTGGATCATCATGCCCGGGCCGGATTCCAGCCGAGTGGCCTGACCTCGCTACGCGCCCCGGCCATCCCCAGGGGTTCGCAAATCTTTCCAAGAAGAGGCCCCTCTCTTGCAACCTACCGGAGGCGCGTTTCGGCGGGGGCCCCCAGAGCACCTGCTTACCTCACGTAAAAACAGAGACTTCCGTGCGCCCGCGGCCCTTTGCCCAGGCGCGCTCCGGGGCGGCCCCGTCCTTGCTTTAACTATGGGCCGCTTGCCGGATGCCCGGCATGACACACGGAGGTGTTCTGATGGCGAACGTGAATGTGACGGAAGCAGTAGACAAGACCATGGAGAAGACGGTAGACAAGGTGGCGAACCGCCCCGAGCGGACCGAGGGTGGCTTGGCCAAGACGATCGAGCAGCACACGTCGAAGATGCCGTCCGACTGGTTCCTGTCGGCGGCGGTTGCCTCAGTCGGGCTGTCGCTCGCGATGCAGCTTTCCGGAAACAAGCACAAGAGCCTGTTCATCGGCCAGTGGGTGCCCACGATCCTGATCCTGGGT
>JBKJXM010000222.1:0-5844 GCA_046716305.1 Candidatus Eiseniibacteriota bacterium | reverse complement strand
TTTCCATGCTCGTGCCGCAGGTCGTGGGCTTCCGGCTCTCGGGCGCCCTTCCCGAAGGGGCCACCGCGACCGACCTGGTGCTCACGGTCACCGAGATGCTCCGGAAGCGCGGCGTCGTCGGGAAGTGCGGCGAGTTCTTCGGCCCCGTCCCCCTCGCCGGCCACGACCACGCGCGCGAGATACTCGAGGTTCACCTGGTGGACGATCCCGGTGGCGGGCGGGACCACGCGGAAGTTCTGGAACGCGCGCTGGCCCCAGCGGAGGAAGAGGTAGCGCTCGCGGTTTCGCTCGAACTCCCTTTTCGAGTTCACGACGAGCGAGGCCGCCGAGCCGTATTCGTCCACCTGAACGGAGTGGTCGATCACCAGCTCCGCGGGCTGGAGGGGATTGATCTTCGAGGGATCGCCGCCCAGGTCGGCCATCGCGTCGCGCATCGCGGCGAGATCGACCACCGCGGGCACGCCCGTGAAGTCTTGCAGGAGGACGCGAGCCGGAGCGAAGGCGATCTCTCGGTCGGGCTCGGCCGCCGGGTTCCAGCGGGCCACCGCTTCCACGTCCTCAGCGCGCACCACCCGGCCGTCCACGCGGCGGAGGAGATTCTCGAGCAGGATCTTCATGGAGTAGGGGAGCCGGGCCACGGGAAGCCCCGCGCGGTCCAGCGCGTCGAGCCGATGGATGCGAAACGAGCGTCCCCCCACGCTGAGCGTGGAGCGTGCTCCGAAGGGGTCGGTCATCCGGTCCTCCATCTCACTGCGCGCGCATCCATCCGGTCCGCGAGGGGCCCAGGATAGACCACCCCGGCCGGGTTGGAAACGTCCGTCGCTTTTCGCAGTTTGCGGCGACACCCGCGTCCCGTAGAGTCGCCCGGCATGACGGCGAACGAACCGAAGAAGGGACCGAAGCTCCCGCTCCTCCGCATCACGCTTCTCTTCCTGGGGATTGGGACCGTCATCCTCGTGGCCGGCTACCTGCTCCGCCCGCACGTCGATCCGGAGCGCATCGAGGAGTGGGTGCGCCATGCCGGAGCCTGGGGACCCCTGCTGCTCCTCACGATCCAAGCCGCGCAGATTCTCGCGGCTCCGATCCCTGGCGTCTTTGTGCCCCTGATGGCTGGAGTGCTCTACGGCCCGCTCTGGGGATCGGTGCTCACGGCCGTGGGCACCGTCATCGGATCGGCCGCGGCGTTCTGGATCGGAAGGGGAGCGGGGCGCCGCCTCGCCGAGAAGTTCATCGGGCACGCCACGCTCGATCAGGCGCAGAACATGATCCGAGGAAAGCGATGGCTCGCCCTGATCCCGCTCTTCCTCTTTCCCTTCTCTCCGGCGGACGCGCTCTGCTTCGTGTCCGGAATTGCCGGCGTGGGATGGGGCCCGTTCCTCACCGCGGTGGCGCTGGGGCGGATCCCCAAGGACGTGGCGCTCGCGATGAGCGCGGCGTTCGGATGGGGCTTCTTCCACAAGTAGCGCCGCGAGGCGCCCCAGCGCCTCGCGGCTCCGGCGTCATGACGCCGGCTTGTTCCCCTTCTTGACGGTCTTGATCAGGGTCCCGCTCGCGGTCACCGTGCCGGCGCGCGTGCTGTTCAGGATGGCGCCCTCCTCGAGACTGACCGCGCCGCCGCCGATGGAGGACCAGATCTCGGAGAACGGAGCCGTGCGCGGGGCCGGACGGATCACCACGCGATCCGGCGTGACGTTGATCCGGGACGGATCGCTCAACGCCGCGATGCTGCGGATGGACGAGAGGACCTGGTCCGCTGCGCTCTGCGTCTTCGGCACGCCTATTACCTGTAAGAACTGGCCGGCGCGGATCCGCACCCATCCCGCCAGGAATTCCTGCTGCCCCGACTCCGTCTTGGCGAGCACGGTTCCGACCCAGGCCGGGTAGTCGCGGAAGTTCTCGCTCCGGCCGTTGGCCTGGAGGATCTCTCCCTTCCGCTGCAGCGACGCGACGTAGTCGGCGGGGGAGAGCGAGGCGTCGTCCGTCTTCACCAGCGTGAGCTGCATCGCACCGCCCGTCTGGCTGGCAGCGACGACCTGCGCCGGCTGATTGGCGGTCTGCCACCCCTGCGGGAAAATCATCTGAAATCTCATCTCCGGGTGGTAAAACCGGTTGGCCACGAAATATCCGGCCCTCGGATCGTCCCCGAAGACGACCCCGTCCAGGCGCTGCTTGTAGCCGGCCGCGTTGATGGTGAGCGTCCGGTGCGCGCTGGCGGCGGCGGCATCCGCGAGCTGCTTCGTCCTGATCTCCCGGTCGCCCGGATCCGGGTGGGTCGAGAGGAACCCGGGGAGCGAGGAGCCGGTGCGTTCCCCGATTCGCTTCAGGGTCGAGTAGGTCGAGGGGAGCTCGCGCGGATCAAAGCCCGCCTTGGTCGCGTACCCCACGCCCAGATCGTCCGCCTGGTTCTCGTTGTCGCGGCTGTATTTCAGGAAGAGGAGCCCCATCCCCTGCTGCGCGATGCCGCTGTAGGGGCGGAAGGCGGATACGAACACCGCTCCCGCGAGCACGCCCAGCCCCGCGAGCTGCTGGCGGGTGATCTGCTGCGCGCTGTGGCGGGCGGTGACGTGCCCGATCTCGTGTCCCAGGACGCCGGCGAGCTGGGCCTCGGAGTTCATGTAGGCCACGATGCCGCGGGTGATATAGATGTACCCCCCCGGGATGGCGAACGCGTTCACCACCGGGGAGTCGAGCACGCGGAAGTGCCAGGCCAGGCTGGGGAGGTGGGAGACCTTGGCCAGCTTCTGGCCGATCCCGTCCACGTAGCGCTGCATATCGGCGTCGTCGTAGAGCCCGTACTCGGCGATGACCGCCGGATCGGCCTCCGCGCCCATCTGCAGCTCTTTCCCTTCGGATACCAGCGATATCTGCTTCTTTCCGGTGACGGGATTCGTGGCGCAGCCCCCCGCCCCCATCGTCTGGGCCACGAGGAGGAAGGCGAGGAGAACCCGCATCGGAAGCGTCTTCATTCGATTCATGTCCATCTGTCTCTCCATCCTTAGAGGGATGCACAGGGAACAGGAGTTATGATACACCGTGGCGGCGCGGAGGCGGCGAGTCAACCGTCCCGGCCAGCCGCATCGATGCAAGCATCGAGGGTGCCCATGCCGGCCACGACCGTAGATCTGGAACAGCAGTGCGTGAACACGATCAAGTTTCTCTCCGCCGACGCGGTGGAGAAGGCGAAGTCCGGCCACCCCGGGACGCCGATGGGCGCCGCCGACATGGCGTTCGTCCTCTGGTCCCGCTTCCTGCGATTCGATCCCGCCGACCCTCGCTGGGTCGGGCGCGACCGGTTCGTTCTCTCGGCGGGACACGCCTCGATGCTCCTCTACTCGCTGCTCCATCTCTACGAATTCGATTTGCCGCTCGCGGAGCTGGAGCGCTTCCGCCAGTGGGGCTCGCGCACGCCGGGGCACCCCGAAGCGGGGCACACGCCGGGCGTCGAGGCGACCACCGGGCCCTTGGGGCAGGGATTCGGAAACGGCGTGGGGATGGCGCTCGCGCAGCGGATGATGCGCGCCCGCTTTCCCAACCTGGGATCGCTCCTGGATCACCGCGTCTACGGAATCGTGAGCGACGGCGACCTGATGGAAGGGGTCTCGTCGGAAGCCGCGTCGCTGGCCGGCTACTGGCGCCTCGGGAACCTGGTCTATCTCTACGACGACAATCACATCTCCATCGAGGGGCCGACCGAGCTCGCCTTCACCGAGGACGTGGCGCAGCGCTTCGAGGCCTACGGCTGGTGGACGCGGCGAGTGGACGGGCACGACCGGCGCGCCGTGGAGGGCGCCCTGAGCGACGCCGTCGCGCAGGCCGAGCGTCCGGTGCTGATCCTGGCGCGAACGATCATCGGAAAGGGCGCCCCCACGAAGGCCGGCACCGAAAAGGCCCACGGCGAGCCGCTCGGGGCCGACGAGTTGAAGCGCGCCAAGGAAGCGGCGGGGTGGCCGGCCGAGCCGCCGTTCCTCGTTCCGCCCGAGGTGCGGCAGTTCTTCCACGAGGAGGCTGAGGGGAAGCGGAAGGAGCGCGCGGCCTGGGAGGCGCGTCTGGAGAAGGCGCGCCGCGAGCACCCTGACGAGGCCGTAGCCTGGGACCGCTTCTGGAGGCGCGAGCTTCCCGCCGATCTCGTGGACAGGCTCGTCTCGGCCGCGGGGGAAAAGGAATCGCTGGCCACGCGCGCCTGGTCGGGGAAAGTGCTCCAGGCCGCCGCCGCGGCCGTTCCCTCGCTGATCGGAGGCTCGGCGGATCTCGGCCCTTCGACGGTCACGGATATCAAGGGAGCGCCGCAGGTCGTCCGCCAGGGACTGAAGACAGAGGCGCCGGTGGAATACGGCGGCCGGACGCTCCACTTCGGCGTGCGTGAGCACGCCATGGGCACGATCGTGAACGGCCTCGCCACCTACGGCTCGTTCATCCCCTTCGGCGCCACGTTCCTCGTCTTCTCCGACTACATGCGGCCGGCCATCCGCCTCGCCGCGCTGACGGGGCTTCGCTCCATCTTCGTCTTCACGCACGACAGCGTCTTCCTGGGCGAGGACGGTCCCACGCACCAGCCGATCGAGCACGCGGCGTCGCTCCGGCTGATCCCGAACCTCCACGTGTGGCGTCCGGCCGACGGCCTCGAGACCGCGATGGCGTGGGCGAGCGCCATCGGGCGCGCGGGCGGCCCCACGTCCCTTCTTCTGACCCGGCAGAAAGTGCCCGCCCTCGACCGCCCCGCGGGTTTCGACTGCACGCTCGTGGCGCGCGGCGGCTACGTGCTCGCGGAAGCGGAAGGAGGGAAGCCGGGCGTGGTGCTGGCGGCCACCGGCTCCGAGGTGGGTCTCGCCGCGGCGGCGCGGACCGCGCTGGCCCAGCGTGGAATCCGGGCACGCGTCGTCTCGATGCCCTGCGTGGAGCTCTTCGAGGCCGAGCCGGAGTCGTACCGCCGCTCGGTGCTTCCGGACGGAGTTCCCACGGTGGTGATCGAGGCCGCCCGGACCGAGCCCTGGGCGTCGCTCGTGGGCCGCGATGCCCTGCGCATCGGGATCTCCCGCTTCGGCGCGTCGGCCCCGGCGGAGGTGATCGCGAAGGAGCTGGGGTTCACCCCGGAAGCGGTGGCGGACCGCGTCTCGCGCTGGCTCGCCCGGGCGTGACCTGGTGAAAGGGGGCGACTCCGCCCCCCCGGCGTGGCGGCCGCGCCATTCGGCGGCGCTCGGTCTCCTCGTCGCTCTCTCGCTCGCGCTTCTCCTCCCGTTCCACGGCTATCTCACCGACGACACGTTCATTCACCTCCAGTTCACCAAGAACTTCCTCCGGGGCGCGGGATTCTCGTTCAACGCGGGGGAGCCCACCTACGGCGCTACGAGCCCGCTCTGGGTGCTCCTGCTCGCGGGCGCCGGCGCGCTCGTCCCGGGCGCCGCCGCCACGCCCGCCGACGCGGGAGGGATGCCGCCGCTCGCCCTCGTGGCGAAGGCGTGGGGAGCGCTCTTCACCGCTCTGGCCGTGGCCCTGATGGCCGCGCTGGGGCGCGCCCTCCGATGGGAGCCGCGCTACGCGCTCGCGGCCGCGGCGCTCCTGACGCTCCACGCATGGTCGGCGCGCTGGGGGATCTCGGGGATGGAGACGCCGCTCGCGCTGGCGTTGGCGGTGGCCTCGCTCCTCTTCCTGGCGCGCGCGCTCATCGACAGGAAGGGTCCCTTCGCGGCGGGGGTCGCGCTGGGCGCCGGGTTTCTCGCGCGCCCCGAATTTCTCCTCCTCCTCGCGCTCGCGGTCGCGGCGGTCGCGTGGGGAAGCGCGCCCCGCGCGCGCGCGCGCCGGCTCGGGTCGCTGCTCGGCGGGGCGGCTCTGGCCGCCGGCCCGTGG